>NZ_JBELQE010000084.1:0-183524 GCF_040270385.1 Methylorubrum podarium
CGCAGATCGAGGAGACCACCTCGGACTACGACCGTGAGAAGCTCCAGGAGCGTCTCGCCAAGCTCGCGGGCGGCGTCGCGGTGATCCGCGTCGGCGGTTCGACCGAGGTCGAGGTGAAGGAGAAGAAGGACCGCGTCGACGATGCGCTGCACGCCACCCGCGCGGCGGTCGAGGAAGGCATCGTCCCGGGCGGCGGCACGGCGCTCCTGCGTGCCAAGGCGGCCGTTCAGGGTCTTTCAAACGACAACCCAGATGTCCAGGCCGGCATCAAGATCGTGCTGAAGGCTCTCGAGGCCCCGATCCGTCAAATCGCTTCGAACTCGGGCGTCGAGGGTTCGATCGTGGTCGGCAAGATCCTGGCCAATTCCTCTTCGACCTACGGCTTCAACGCCCAGACCGAAGAGTACGTCGATATGCTCCAGGCCGGCATCGTCGACCCGGCCAAGGTTGTCCGCGCTGCGCTCCAGGGAGCAGCTTCGGTCGCCGGCCTACTCGTGACCACGGAGGCGATGATCTCCGAGGCTCCGCGCAAGGACGCTCCTGCCATGCCTGCTGGCGGCATGGGCGGAATGGGCGGCATGGACTTCTGATCTGCCGAAGTACTCCGGGTGCTTTCTGACGAGCTATATGCCGGCTCGCCGGAGAGCACCTCTGCCTGAGGTTGGCCTGAACGAGTCGGACTGATCACGCATCGTTGCGCGAGTGTCATGCGGGACCATGGCAGCGGCGAAACGCAGGAGTTCGACGCTCAGAAGACCGCCATCGAGAAACTGCCGTCGGACACCGTGCTGTTCCTCCCCGGCAGCCGCTATTGTGAGATCGATCGCGTGGGATCTGTTCGGGTACCTACCGCCAGGCTGGGCGCGTGTGCAGGCGATTTGCGACTATGTTCACGATCGGATCGCCAATGCCACAGACTGCCCTCATACAAGTCGTCGACCCTCGCCGGTCGCGTGTGCTTACGGAACGACGTCATAGCCAGCTGAATGGCCGCGATGGCGTGCAAAGCCGAAGGTCCGGTTTCGGGTCGTATGCTCACTTCCGCTCACCACCCTGAGAAGCCGTGCGATGCGTTACTAAGGAAGGGCCGCTGGCGGAGGTAAAGCAGGCGTCCATGGGGCAATGCTAGCGGCAGCAGATGAGCTTCGCTGCTCGGATGGTCTCTGACGCTTAGAAGGGGCGAGGCGGTCCAAGATGCTGAACCGTTCGCTTGAGGCGAGCCGCAAGGTCTTGTGTGATGTACCACCAGGACCGGGCTCTAGTGGAACATAACGAAAGCAGACTTTAGCAAAGCATCCGCTTTAAGATTTGTCGCAGTTGTCGGTATTAAGCTCTGGGACAAGCGTCAGGCGCTCCACAAGCGTCAGAACAATGAGCTGCACTTCAGACAGCACTTGGCCCGCGGCATCGGTGACGCGGAGCTCGGTCGCGGTTGTACGCCGCAGATCGTAGAGCTCCAGCATCGCCTCGCTTGCTGTTTTGTGCAGGGTCGTCACTGGGCCACCAGGGCCAAGGCAGCCGATCGTGTACATCGTGGCTCGCGCATTATGTACGCTACCTGACATAACATTTTGATCTTTGCAAACCTGCCCAACTCAGGCTCGACATCTTATGTTAGGTACGGCCTCTTTCAGTTCGTCAGACGCTCGGTCGAAGAGTCAGCTTCCTGACCCTTCTCTTCATTCGTGCACAATCTGGTCGCCTTCGGCGGCCGATCAGGTATGCGGCACAGACGTGCTTCTGCTCCAATTCAAGCTGCTGCCCTTGTCGACCGCCTTGCTCTACCACAACCGCCTGCTGGCTAGCCTTGCCGAGGATGACCTCGCGTCGTTGAGCCCCCACTTGGAACCGGTCGGTCTACGGCTTGGAACCGTGCTCATCGAGCCGGACCAGCCGATCTGTCACGCCTTCTTTCCCGAGCAGGGTCTCGGCTCGGTTGTGGCCAACTCACAGTCTGGCAGCGGTGCCGAGATCGGCCTCGTAGGCCGCGACGGCTTTGTCGGGACGTCCCTGGTCCTTGGCTCAGATCGCATCCCACATCAGATCTTCATGCAGGTGGGTGGGCATGGTCACCGGATCAGCGCCGACGCACTCAGACAGGCCTTCGAAGCAAGCCCCACGCTTCGCAGCCTCTTGCTGTGCTACGTTCAGACCTTCTTGATCCAGACAGCTCAAACGGCTCTGGCGAACGCGAGCGCGCCGGTCGAGGAGCGGCTCGCTCGCTGGCTGCTGATGTACCATGATCGGCAAGAAGGAGATGAACTCTCGATCACGCACGAGTTCCTGTCGCTGATGCTCGGGGTGCGCCGACCGACCGTCACTGTGGCGCTGCAGATGCTAGAAGGTGCTAGGCTGATCCAGGCACGGCGCGGTCGCGTCATTGTACTCAACCGTGCGGGCCTGGAGGAGGCTGCCGGCGAGGCCTACGGGCCTGCCGAGGCCGAGTACGCACGTCTGATCAGCCCCCTGCGCCGCACGGCTTGAGGTGCGTCAGGGTCACAGCAGCGCATCGTAGGGCACCTCGGCCAGTACCGTACCAGCCTCGTTCGTGATGACGAAGACGTTGCGCTTCCACTCACGCGGCTGGCCATAGATGTGGGGTAGCCGCATCATCTCACGCAGGGTGTTCAACGCCAGTGCTCGCGCCGCTTCAAGGTCGGGAAGCTCATCGCCTTCCTCGTCGCGGATCAGCACGCCCTGCCGGCGTATGTTGAGGAAGAAGCGCGGCAGGATTCAGGCCTCCGCGAGCAGCCGCTCGTACTCGGCCTCGGCCAAGCCGTAGGCATCACCGGCCAGATCCAGCAGCTTCTCGCGATCGCGGACATAGATGCGCCCACGCCGGTTCTGGATCATGCCGACACCCTCCAGGATGTGCGTGGCGGTCGTCACGCTAGGGCGACGCACGCCAAGCATGAGCGACAGGAAATCATGCGTGACTGGCAACTCGTCCTTGGCCAGACGGTCATGCATCATCAGGATCCAGCGCGCGAGGCGAGCCTCAAGTTGAAGATCGGCGTTGGCGTGCACTGTCTGCCCGACCTGCACAATCAGGCTCTGTACATAACGCCCTAGCACCCCACGCAGTGCCGGGCTCGCGTCAATTGCCGCACGTAGCTCAGACACACCGATGCGCAAGGCTCTGCCACCAGCCTGCACCATCGCGACATGCGGCGTGCGGTTGGTCCCGAGCAGGAGCGGCACACCGATCAGTCCCTCGTAGCCGACTAGGCCGACCTCAATACGCCCTTCGGCAGTGTTCGAGATCAGGGACACGAGTCCGTCTTCGATGAAGGAGGCGTAAGCAATCGGCTGGTTGGCCTCGATCAGGACCTCGGTCATTCCGATCGGCACCGCTTCCAGGACAGGTGCGAGATGGGCGAAGGCATCCGGTGTGAGCGCACCAAGCAGGCGATTGCGGACGGCTGTTTGCTGAGGCTGAGACACGACTCTGCTCCCGTTTGGGGCAAGAGCACACGCTGTCTCCCAAGCGCCTGCGCCCGGACCAACCGGCAAGCGATGATGATTATCTGGCGCGTACCGCCTGCCATTTCAACGAAACGGCGGACTTATGTCCGGCGTCAGACGTAGCGAATGGTCAGGTACCAGACCAAGGAACACGGCCGTATTCTATTCGTTTGGATCGAGGCTTAACCTTCATCGGTGGGCCTTGCTTCGATGAGAAGGCGAGTGGCATAGTCAGCAATGTGTCCGTGATGAGCCTCAATCACAAACTCTCGGTCCTGCTGACGGAAGAGTTTCCGCTGGTGGGCATGGACCTTAGTGATAGTCTGGAGCAGGCAGGCTACCGTGTGCTCGGGCCAGCTGCCACGGCGGCTGAGGCGCTGAACCTGCTGGAGCAGGAGACGCCCACCCTTGCCGTCATTGGCATCGCCCTTAGGGATAAGCGTTGCGCCGAATTGGTGCATGCCCTGCGGCAGCGCGGTGTGCCCTTCCTCGTGCATTCCGGCTACCGGCAGGACGAGCCGCTCGCCGTTGCCTTCCGCGATGTCACGTGGATCATCAAGCCGGCTCCGCCCGACGACGTGGTATCGGTCCTCGACGAGCTGTCGCTGACCGCTGCGGCCGTCAGACAGGAAGCAGCTAGTGCCACCCCTACCAACCCGATTACGCAAATCGTGGGCGGCGCCAATCCGCTCACCCGCAAGCTGGAGAGGTTCGCGCTTCTGTCGGATACGGATCGTGCTCTGCTGGAGCAGATCTGCGCAAACCCACGGATCGTCCCGCCGGACACGTATCTCGTGCGGGAAGGCGACAAGCCCAACGGCGTGTTCCTAGTGCTGTCGGGCCTTGCCTGCCGCCACAAGCTCCGGGCGAACGGCGCACGCCAGATCAACGCCTACCTTCTGCCGGGCGATCTGTGTGATCTTGACGTGGCGCTCCTGGACGAGATGGACCACTCCATCACTACGCTCTCAGCCTGCCAGGTCGTGCACCTCGCGCCCGAGGTGATCGCCGATCTGCGGGAGCACCGTCCCCAGATCGCCCTAGCGCTGCGCAAGAACACGCTGGTGGACGAAGCGACCCTGCGTGAGTGGCTGATGAACCTGGGCCGGCGCTCCTCCGTGGAGCGGTTGGCGCACCTGTTCTGCGAGCTTCTTCTGCGGTTTCAGGCAGCCGGGCTTGCACCCGGAGACAGTTACCCGCTGCCGCTAACGCAGGTGGATCTGGCCGACACCACCGGTATCACCTCCGTTCACGTCAACCGCTCCTTGAGGGAACTGCGGCAGGGCGGGCTGATTGAACTTCGAGGTGGCCGGCTGAAGATCCTCGACTACGCCCGCCTGCGGGCGCTGGCCGAATTCAGGGCCAACTACCTGCACCTGGGTGACCGAGCCACCGCATGAACCTGCGCCTACAGCCCGTACAGATCGCTACGGGCAGCGACGATCAAGAGAGCTATCTTGTGTTCCAAGAGGGCTTCCTTGTTGCGGTACTGGTGCACCTTTCGGACGAGCACGGGTCGGAAGCGGGTAAGTGGTTCTTGGAGGCTGGGTTCGGGCGAGTGGACGATCCGAATCCTCCCCTCTTCGCCGACCTTGCTGAAGCACAGGCTTGGATCATAAGCCGGCTCGCATAGCATCCTCGACGCCAGCGTCCTGGAGCGCTCAGTGATGCACGCTCGCCGAAGGTCTGCTGTAAGCGGAGAAGCCGCCTGTCGGGACTTCTCGGCCGAATGCCTGCTTACCACCGATTTCGTTGAAAACTCGGGGCCGGCCCGAAACAGCACCGAGAGACGCGCCCGCTGGAGAAAGTTCTACTACTGTCTCGCCGATAACGCGCTTCAGTTGTGGTATCGAACGGCCGACGGGAGGAAAACATTCTCCGACGACCAGCCCTGGGCAACGCCTAAGACGTTACCTGGGAGTTTTTCAACGAAATCCACCCTCTGCGGACATCGGCCCGGCGATCGAGCGCACTCGCTTCTATATCGGGGACCGATGGCGGACGGGCGCGCTTCATTTCGGATGGGCAGCGCCGGGGTGAGCCCGCGAGTTATGCCCGCTTCCCGCTAAACTCGCTCAATTTCAGCCCCCGCCCGGTCCGCCGGCGCGGGGTTTTTGTTCTAGACTGCGTGCGCCGCTGCGAGCATCCGCTTCCGAACCTCGTCCATGCGGTCGTCAACGCTGACGCCGGCGGCCCACGCGGCTATCTCGCCCGCACATACGGCAGCCCGAGGCGTAGGGCAGCAGCGCTCGACGGCAAAGCCATCAAGCGACGTCTATGTTATGGCCAGCGCTCAGGCTGCGTTCTAGCTTGATGACGTCGCGGCCTAACCCCTGGCGTTCCGCGCTTGAGAGACAGATGTGCTCCCGCCTCACGCGTGGAGTGCCGTGTGCCTCGCTTCTTCTTCGACATCCATGACGGTCGCAACGAGCGCGACGACGAAGGTACTCTCTGTGACGATGTGCAGGCCGCTGCTCTGGAGGCCAAGCTCCTGCTGCCTGAGATCGCAAAATACGAGGTTCCGAAGGATGGCGAGCGCCAAACCATCACGGTGCTAGTGACGGATGAGGAAGGGCATCCCGTCTACTCTGCCGCTCTGTGCTTCGTCGGCACTTGGCTGCTGCGTTGACGCCGGCCGGCGCAGCTTCCTGCCCGACGGCTTCGTAGATTTCCCGCACGGTCGCCTCGTCCAGGCCGAGACCGCGGGCGAAGCCGAGAAGGCCGCGCATCTCGGCGGCAGAACTCTCGTCGTCGGTCATCGCACTTCGATCTCACGCTCGCCGACGATCACCTTCGTCGGCTCGGTCGGGTGTCGCTCTGTGATGCGCGAAATCCCGTAGGGCCGCAGCTTGTCCCACGCCGCGTCGCTGCCGGTCATCAGAGCTCGGCCCAAGAGGTCGGCCAGAACCTCCCCACCGCCGCTGATAGCCGCGGCGCTGCCGTTGTGGATCTCGATGATGGTGCGCATGGTCAGGCTGCCTGCAGGCTCTCGGCGAAGTCGTCCGGCACCTCGCCGTATTGGCCGAGGATCGTCGCGCTTTCGAGCTCGCCCGTCTCATCGTCGGCGACGATCTGCAGGGCGGCCGTGCCGGGCATCCGCGCGGCCATCGCCTCCGCCCGCTTCATCGCCCCGCTGCTCGTCGGTGACGCCTGCCGATCGCCGGGCACCAGCCGCTTCCGCTTCAGCACGAAGGTCTGCACGAGGTAGGTCGTCTTCATCGCCATGGTGCTCTCCTCAGGCTGCCAGAGCCGGCAGAAAGCCGACCTCGTTCGCGATCTCGTCAAAGCCGAACGTCATCACGTGCTGACCGTAGGCGTCGTGCACGTCGACGATCCAGGCTGACCAATCGATCGTAGCAGCACACCCCTGCATCAGCTCGGCCGCCACGCTCGCGCAGACCAAGCGCACCTCCTCATCAGCCACCATTCGCCCCTTCAGGTCAAAGACGACATCAAGGCCGTCCGTGCAGTGGAAGTGGCGGCGCTCCTGCGACATCATCATCACCCCTCCGTCCCCGTTATCCACAGGCGAACACAGCCGTTTGCGCTTGGTCCGCCAACTCGATTGAACCGGCAGCGCAGGTGCTGTTTGTTCTTCATCTGTTCTAACGCAGATGGGGGCTTGGGTGAGGCTGCACACGGTCGCGGAGCTGCCATCGGAAGGTTTTTCCACAGTTCGTGTGCCGCTGATGGGCCCAGCGCTCTGTGCTGGATTTCCCTCGCCGGCCGATGACTTCGTCGAGAACGCGCTGGAGCTGCCGCGCTGGCTCGTGCCGAACCCGCCCGCCACCTTCCTCTGGCGCATCGCCGGCGACTCGATGCGCGATGCCGGGATCTTCGACGGCGATCTCGCCTGCGTCGACCGCACCCTCAAGCCCGGCCACGGCAGCGTCGTCGTCGCGGCCGTCGATGGCGAGATGTCGATTAAACGCATGGTCGTGGAGGGCCACCGCACGCGCCTCGCCTTCGACAACGCCGACCTTCCCGTCTACGCGCTGGAGGAACTGGCGGAGGTCGATGTCTGGGGCGTCGTGCGCTTCACCATCCGCTGGCATATCTCCCGAACGCGGCAAGGTCGCTAGACGCCTCGCGTCACGCCTTCCGCGCCCGCGCGAGCAGGATCGCGGTGCGTACGGCCCCGCGCTTCAGTGATTGGCTCGACTCGATCAGACCGACAACGTGATGCGCCCAAGCGTGTCCGATGACCGCTGCGGCGAGATCGACGCTGTAGCCTTGCGCTATCAGGTGTGCGTGCGTCTCAGGATCAGCGAGGTAGGCTTCGACCGCCGCGCTCACCTCAGAGTCGGTGACGGCCTTGGCCTTGAAAAGCTCGCCGACGGTGGGGCTCGCGTCCGCCATCTCAGGCCTGCCATCTCACCCTGGTGGGGTAGATGGTGGGGTAGGCCGTCTTCTGCGCCAATTTCTGCAATGAGATCAGTGGGACTTGGCGGAGAGGGGGGGATTCGAACCCCCGATGGGCTTGCACCCATGCCGCATTTCGAGTGCGGTACAATCAACCACTCTGCCACCTCTCCGCAGAGGTGTCGTGACGACGGGATGCGCCCTAGCACGCGGCGAGCGAGCCCACAAGCCGGCTCAGCGGGGGAAGTGGGCCTCCGACCGTCAAGGCTCTTGCGGACGGATGGGGCTGCGGTGTTCATGCCACGCATGTCCGACCTGTTCGTTTCCGCCGGCCTCGAAACGGGCGCGCCACGGCCGCTCGCCGACCGCTTGCGCCCGCGCCGGCTCGCCGAGGTCGTGGGCCAGGAGCACCTGACCGGACCCGACGGGGCGCTGACGCGGCTGCTCGCCTCGCGCTCGCTCGGGTCGCTTGTGTTCTGGGGACCGCCCGGCACCGGCAAGACCACCGTGGCGCGGCTGCTCGCCCACGAGACCGCCCTGCATTTCGAGCAGATCTCGGCGATCTTCTCCGGCATCGCCGACTTGCGGAAGGTGTTCGAGGCGGCCCGCAAGCGCCGCGCGACGGGTCAGGGCACATTGCTGTTCGTCGACGAGATCCATCGCTTCAATCGCGCCCAGCTCGATGCCTTCCTGCCGGTCATGGAGGACGGCACCGTCACGCTCGTCGGCGCGACGACGGAAAATCCCTCCTTCGAACTGAACGCCGCCCTGCTCTCGCGCGCCCGGGTGCTGCTGTTCCGGGCGCTCGACTCGACCGCGCTCGCCCGGCTGCTCGCCCGGGCCGAAGAGATGGACGGCCAGCCCCTTCCCCTCGACGAGGAAGCGCGCGCGGCCCTGGTCCGCATGGCCGACGGGGACGGGCGCGCCGCGCTGACGCTCGCGGAGGAGGTCTGGCGCTCGGCCCGCCCCGGGGAGATCCTCGACGCGGAGAAGCTCCAGACCCTCGTGCAGCGCCGGGCGCCGATCTACGACAAGGCGCAGGAGGGGCACTACAACCTCATCTCCGCGCTGCATAAGACCGTGCGCGGCTCCGATCCCGACGCGGCCCTGTACTATCTCTGCCGGATGCTGGATGCGGGCGAGGACCGGCTGTTCATCGCCCGGCGCCTCGTGCGGATGGCGGTGGAGGATATCGGGCTCGCCGACCCGCAGGCCCTCGTCGTGGCGAACGCGGCCAAGGACGCTTTCGACTTCCTCGGCTCGCCGGAGGGCGAGCTCGCGCTGGCGCAGGTCACCGTCTATCTCGCCTGCGCGCCGAAATCGAACGCGGTCTACACCGCCTACAAGACGGCGACGCGGGTGGCGAAGGCCGCCGGATCGCTCGCGCCGCCGCGGACGATCCTCAACGCCCCCACGGGGCTGATGAAGCGGATCGGCTACGGCGAGGGCTACCGCTACGACCACGACGAGCCCGACGCCTTCTCGGGTCAGGATTACTGGCCGGAGGCGCTCGGGCGCCAGCACTTCTACGAGCCGACCGACCGGGGCATGGAAACCCGCTACCGGGAGCGCCTCGCCTACTGGGAACGGCTGCGGCAGGAGCGCCGCGGCGAGGACTGACCGTCACCGGCGACACGAAAGGATCTCGACCGATCATGCAGGCTTACGCGACGCTGACCGCCACCTTCGCCCGGCTCGGCGCCCTGGGGGATGCGAGCGGCATCCTCGGCTGGGACACGCAGACCCAGATGCCGGACGGCGCCTCCGACACCCGTGGCGAGCAGATGGCCGTACTCAGCGTGCTGGCCCACGAGATCCTCACCGATCCGCGCAATGCCGAGCGGTTGGAGGCGGCGGAGGCTGAAGCCGGGCTCGGCGAATGGGAGCGGGCGAACCTGCGCGAGATGCGCCGGGCCTACGCCCACGCGGCGGCGGTGCCGGGCGATCTCGTCGCCGCTTCATCGAGGGCGACGACGCGCTGCGAGATGGTCTGGCGCGAGGCACGGCGCGATTCGGACTTCGCGCGGCTGCGTCCGCATCTCGAGGAGGTGTTGCAGCTGCAGCGGCTCGTCGGCGAGGCCAAGGGAGCGGCCCTCGGCCTCGAACCCTACGACGCGTTGCTGGACGGCTACGATCCCGGCATGCGGCGGGCACGCATCGATCCGATCTTCGCGGAATTGCGCGCCGTCCTGCCGGATCTCGTCGTCGCGGTGCGCGAGCGGCAGGCGGCGCAGGCGCCTCCCCTGCCGCTGCCGGGGCCGTTCCCGGTGGCGATCCAGCGGGAGATCGGCCTGCGGCTGATGCGGGCCGTCGGGTTCGACTTTTCGCGCGGGCGGCTCGATGTCAGCCTGCACCCGTTCTGCGGCGGCGCCACCGACGACGTGCGCATCACCACCCGCTACGACGAGGCGAGCGCCACCGGGGCGCTGATGGGCGTGCTGCACGAGACCGGCCACGCGCTCTACGAGCAGGGCCGCCCGGCGGCGTGGCGCCACCAGCCGGTGGGTCAGGCCCGCGGTATGAGCCTGCACGAGAGCCAGTCGCTGCTGGTGGAGATGCAGGCCTGCCGCTCGGCCGAGTTCTGCACCTATCTCGCGCCGACCCTGCGCGAGGCGTTCGGCGGCGAAGGTCCGGCCTGGGAGGCGGAGAACCTGCATCGCCTCTACACCCGCGTCGAGCCGGGCTTCATCCGGGTGGATGCCGACGAGGTGACCTACCCCGCCCATATCCTGCTGCGATACCGCCTGGAGACGGCGATGATCGCGGGCGACCTCGCCGTCGCAGACCTGCCGGGGGCCTTCAACGACGGCATGAAGGCGCTGCTCGGGCTCACCGTGCCCGACGACCGGAACGGCTGCCTCCAGGACATCCACTGGCCCGGCGGCAGCTTCGGCTACTTCCCGACCTACACCCTCGGGGCGCTGGCCGCGGCACAGCTGTTCAAGGCCGCCTGCGCGGCTCATCCCGGCATTCGCCCGGCCCTGGCCGAGGGCGACTTCTCGCAGTTGCGCGGCTGGCTGCGGGAGAATGTCCATGCCCGCGCGAGCCTGATGGAGACCGACGAGCTGCTGATCGCGGCGACCGGCAAGCCGCTCGGCGCGGACGATTTCCTCGCGCATCTGCGCCGCCGCTATCTCGGCGCGGCGGCGTAGGCGACGACTGACGCGGCGTTCGGGGATTGCACTCTTCGGCGGGGGACCGTAACGGGGCCGCCCCCTCCCTCGGAATGCAAGCGATCCGGTCCCCATGGCGGCCTGCGGCCTCGATTTCGGCACGTCCAACACCACCCTCGGGATCGGCGCGGGCGACCGCCCGGTCCTCGTGCCGCTGGAGGGCACGCACCGCACCCTGCCGAGCGCGATCTTCTTCGCGCCCGGCCGCGAGGCGCAGATCGGGCGGGCGGCGATCGAGGCCTATGTCGAGGGCACGCCGGGCCGGCTGATGCGGGCGCTCAAATCGGTCCTCGGCTCGCCGCTGATCGACGAGACGACGCCGATCGGCCGCGAGCGCATCCGCTTCCGCGACGTCATCGCCCGCTACCTCACCCTGGTGAAGGCGCGGGGCGAGGCGGAAGCCGGCGTCGAACTCGACACCGTCGTCCATGGCCGCCCGGTCCACTTCGTCGACAACGATCCGGCGGCCGACCGCAAGGCGGAGGACACGCTGCGGCGGATCGCCGAGGGCATCGGCTTCCGCCACGTCCGCTTCCAGTACGAGCCGATCGCGGCGGCGCTCGATTACGAGCGCATGGTCACGGCGGAGGAGATCGCGCTGATCGCCGATATCGGCGGCGGCACCTCGGACTTCTCCATCGTCCGGCTCTCGCCCGAGCGGCACCGCCGCGACGAGCGCGCCGAGGACATCCTGGCCAATGACGGCATCCGCATCGGCGGCACCGATTTCGACCGCACCCTGAGCCTCGGTGCGGTGATGCCGCTCCTCGGCCTCGGGAGCCCGATGAAGCGGGCGGACCTCGCCGTGCCGAATGCCTATTTTCACGACCTCGCCACGTGGTCGAGCATCAACCGGCTCTACAATCCCAAGACTCTGCGCGAGATCGACGAGGTGGTGCGCGATGCCGCCCGGCCGGACCTCGTGACGCGGCTGCGCACGGTCGTGGAGGCGGAGCGCGGGCATTCGCTCGCCATGGCGGTGGAGGGGGCCAAGATCGCCGCCTCCGACGCGGGCGCCGGCACGGTCGATCTCGGATGGGTCGAGGCGGGCCTCTCGGCCGACGTCGATCGCCCGCGGCTCGCCGGGCACACTGATGACCTCGCGCGGCGCATGGCGCAGCGGATCGGCCGCTGCCTCGATCAGGCGGGGCTCTCCGCCGACCGGATCGACGCACTGTTCCTCACCGGTGGTTCGACCGGGCTGCCGCATGTGCGCGCGGCGCTGACCGCCTGCGTGCCGACGGCGCGGGTGGTCGACGGCGACACCTTCGGCTCGGTCGGGCTCGGCCTGACCTTGGAGGCGGCGCGGCTCGCGGCCTGACGCGTCCGCCCCGGCGCGGACCATTCACCTGCGATCCGCGCATGGCCCATCCGGCGAATCTGGCCCCCGACCGGTCCCGGCGCTTTGCGCCGTCATCTCAGGATGATAGCAGCGGCGCATGAAGGGACGTCCTCCACATCGCGGCTCCGGCGCCAAACGCGGACCCGGCGGATTCGCGCCGCGCGCCGGCACGGGACCGCGCACATCTGCCAAGGACGCCGCGCAGCGCGCCGCCCGCAACCGCGGCGAGGATGTCAGCGACCTCTCGCCGTGGGACGACGGCACGGCACCCGAGAGCGCGCCGCGCCCGCAGCGCGCGCCGAGAGCCGCCGCACCGAAGCCGGACGCGCCGCGAACCCGGGCGAAGCCGCCGGTTGCCAAAGCCCCTGGTGCCAAGATGTCCGCGGCCAAGGCGCCGCGGAGCGAGCCCCCTGCCCCGCCCGCCGGCCCGACCCGCCGCGAGCAGCGCGCCGCCGCCTCGGCGACGCTGGCGAGCGGCGTGCAGACCCTCACCGTCGCCCCCGACGAGGCCGGGATGCGCATCGACCGCTTCCTCGGCGCGCGCTTTCCCCAGCTTCCCTTCACCCGCGTGCAGAGCATCGTCCGCAAGGGCGAGCTGCGGGTCGACGGCAAGCGCGCCAAGCCGAACGACCGCCTGGAGCCCGGTTCGAGCGTGCGGGTGCCGCCGCTCAAGCTGGAGCAGCCCGCCGACAGGCCGCGCAGCGCCACCAAGGTCGCGGGCGACGCCGAGTTCCTGCGTTCGCTGATCCTCTACGAGGACGCGGATATGATGATCCTCAACAAGCCGTTCGGCCTCGCGGTGCAGGGCGGCTCGGGCACCGTGCGCCACGTCGACGGCCTCCTGGAAGCGCTGACCGGGCCGGACGGGCAGCGCCCGCGCCTCGTCCACCGCCTCGACAAGGACACGGCCGGCTGCCTCATCGTCGCCAAGACGCGGCTGGCCGCCGCGACCTTGGCCAAGAGCTTCCGCTCGCGCGCAGCGCGCAAGATCTACTGGGCGCTGGTGGCGGGCGTGCCGCGCACCCGCCAGGGCCGGGTCTCGACCTACCTCGTCAAGGACGAGCCGACCGATGCCGACGCGCGCATGCGGGTGGCCAAGCACGGCGACGAGGGGGCGAGCCACGCCCTCACCTACTACGCCACCGTGGATCAGGCGGCCCAGAAGCTCGCCTGGCTGTCCTTGAAACCCGTGACCGGCCGCACGCACCAGCTCCGCGCCCACGCCGCCCATATCGGCCACCCCATCGTCGGCGACCCGAAATATTTCGATGTCGAGAACTGGGAGCTGCCCGGCGGCATCCAGAACCGCCTGCATCTCCTCGCCCGCCGCATCGTGATCCCGCATCCGCGGACCGGCCAGCCGATCGATGTCAGCGCCCCCCTGCCCCCGCACATGGCGCAGAGCTGGAACCTGCTCGGCTTCGACGCCGCGCGCTACGACCCGATCGTCGAGGCGCCGGAAGCCTGAGCCGGCCGCCGGCGCTTCACGACAGCGCGGTGCGCCTTGGAAGACGGGGCGCCTGCCATAGGTCTTGCCATAGGCCGCGCATCGTCAGCGTTCCGCGTGGACGGGAACACGGCGAGGTGCTTTGATCGCTTCGGCGTCCGATCCGGCGAAGCCGCGTCGGCGCTCGGATCGATGGGCCGTGACAGGATCTGCCGCCGGGCCACTCGGACGTCGCCCTCCCGCCGGTGGCCGCTGCAACGAGGTTTTAGGATCGCATGAGGCCCGTCACGCTGATTTCCGTCGCGCTTACCGGCCTGCTCTGCGCCGTCGCGCCGGCCGGCGCGGCACCGCCCGGCGACGGGGCGAAGGGGGCGCCTCAGGCGCAGGCCCCGGGACAGCCCCAGGCGGTTCAGCCCCAGGGAGCGCAGAATCTGGGGCAGCCGCAACCCGCCGCGACGTCGTCCCAGGTGGCGCCCGCACCGCGCGCGCAGAACCAGGGGCAGAATCAGGGAACGCGTGCCTCCGAGCGGCGACGCCGCACCTCCTACGCCGCCTGCAACCGCGAATCGCATCGCCGCAAGCTCTCGGGCGGCGCCCGCCGCCGCTTCCTCGTCCGCTGCCGGCTCGGCTACGAACGGCGCCCGGCCTCGCAGCCGGCGCCCGCCCGCCGGCCTTGAGCCTGCGGGGCTCTGCGTCCGTGCTCAAACTCATCGTCTTCGACGTCGATGGCACCCTTGTCGACAGCCAGCACCTGATCGTGGAGGCGCAGCGGCGCGCCTTCTCCGAGCATGGCATGGAGGCACCCGCGCGCAAGGAAGCCCTGTCCGTCGTCGGGCTCTCCCTGCCCGACGCGTTCCGCCGTCTCGTCGGCGAGGCCGGACCGATCGAATCGCTCTCGCACAGCTATCGCAAGGCGTTCCAGGCCTTGCGCATCGATCCCGACTACGAGGAGCCGCTGTTTCCGGGAATGGCCGAGCTGGTCGAGCGGCTGCATCGCCGCGACGACATCCAGCTCGGCATCGCCACGGGCAAGTCGCGCCGCGGCGTCGATCACCTCGTGGACAAGCACGGCTGGGAGCGCTGGTTCGCCACGATCCAGACCGCCGACGACGCGCCCTCCAAGCCGGATCCGGCGATGCTGCTCCAGGCGATGGACGAGGCCGGGGCCGAGCCGTCCATGACGGTGATGATCGGCGACACGACCTACGACATGATGATGGCCAGGAGCGCCGGCGTCGCGGCCATCGGCGTGGGCTGGGGCTACCACGCGCCCGGCGCCCTGTTCAGCGCCGGCGCGGTCACCGTGGTCGATTCGGCCGCGTCCCTGAGCGAGCTGTTCTCGGGGCCTCTCGACGGCTCCCGAGCCGGCCCGGTCACGCAACGGCTCGCCGCCTCGTAAGGTGCAGCGGCGACGCCCGGCGGCCACCGTCAGGACGACAGGCGGGTGCCCTCCGCGGCCGAGACTCGCGCGGGGCTTCGAGAAATCCTATCTGCGATCCATGAGCACCTCAGACGACGACGTGACCCGCGACTGGCTGGGCGAACCCGGCGACGACAGCAAACACGATCCGGTCCGCGCCGCCCGCGCGAGCACGGCGCCGACCTTGCCGAAGCGTTTCTACGCGCAGGCCGGCATCGCGCCGGCCGAGGGCGGCTTCCGCCTCGTCCTCGACGGGCGCGGCGCCAACACGCCCGGCCGCCGGCCGCTCGTCGTGCCCGACGCCGTGCTCGGCGAGGCGCTCGCGGCGGAATGGGCGACGCAGGAGACGGTGATCGACCCGCGCACGATGCCGCTGACCCGCCTCGTCAACACGACGATCGACGGCGTCGTCGAGCGCCGCGCCGCGGTGGCCGAGGATCTCGGCGCCTTCGCCGGCACCGATCTCGTCGCCTATCGCGCCGGAACACCGGAACGTCTCGTCGCCGAGCAGGCCGCGGCCTGGGACCCGCTCGTGGCGTGGGCCGCCGAGACCTTGGGGGCGCGGCTCTTCCTCGCCGAGGGCGTGATGCATGTCGAGCAGCCCGAAGGCGCGGTCGCGGCCCTGCGCGCCGCCATCGACGCAGTCGACGACCCGTTTAGGCTGGCCGCGCTCCACGCCATGACCACGCTGACCGGCTCCCTCGTGATCGCGCTGGCGGTGCTCCACCGGCGCCTGAACGCGGACGCGGCCTGGGCGGCGGCGCATGTCGATGAGACCTATCAGGCGGGCGTCTGGGGCCGCGACGCGGAGGCCGAGGCCCGCCTCGCGCATCGATGGGCGGAGTTCGAGGCGGCGTCCGTCATCGCGCAGCGCCCCGCCTGACCGGCGAGGTGCCTCCCGATGATGCCGGTACGTTCACGCGTGAGGCATCGCGCTTATTCTTAGAGCAGTTAAACTGTACTCGTTTCTTTAAGTCCAGGTGTCGCTTTCCTGCACTATCGGATCGGTTCGGTCCCGCTCCACTCTCGCTCTCGTCTGATTTTGGAGACGAACGTGCCGACCCTTCGTATCAATGCCCGGCAGGTCACCCTTGCCACCCTCGCCGCCCTGCTCGCCCTGAGCGCTGCCGCCTGTGCGACCAAGCCCCCGCCCCCGCCGGTCGAGCCGGCGCCGCTCATCAAGAAGGGCTGAGCGGTCGAGCTTTCCGTCGGAAGCGCATGAAAGCCGGTGGTCGCGGTCTTCGGGCCGGGGCCACTGCATCGGCCGGGCTGCCGAGAACGGACTGCGATAGGCTACTCCCGAGCCGTTTCCGAGGGCGGGAACGCGTGCTAAGGGCGATCGAACGGTGCAAGGTCAAGCTCTTATGCTCTGATCTGCATTCAAAAAACGATTTCGATTGCCAGGGAGTCTCGCCGGATCATGAAGGACATTCTCGAGAAGCTTGAAGAGCGCCGCGCGCAGGCCCGTCTCGGCGGCGGGGAGAAGCGGCTCGAGGCGCAGCACAAGCGCGGCAAGCTCACGGCGCGCGAGCGCATCGAACTCCTGCTCGACCACGGGTCGTTCGAGGAGTTCGACATGTTCGTCCAGCACCGCTCCACCGATTTCGGCATGGAGAAGCAGAAGATCTCCGGCGACGGCGTCGTCACCGGCTGGGGCACCGTGAACGGGCGCACCGTCTTCCTGTTCTCGAAGGACTTCACCGTCTTCGGTGGTTCGTTGTCGGAAGCGCACGCGCAGAAGATCGTCAAGGTTCAGGACATGGCGCTGAAGATGCGCGCGCCGATCATCGGCATCTTCGACGCCGGCGGCGCCCGCATCCAGGAGGGCGTCGCGGCGCTCGGCGGCTACGGCGAGGTGTTCCGCCGCAACGTCGCCGCCTCCGGCGTGATCCCGCAGATCTCGGTCATCATGGGGCCTTGCGCCGGCGGCGACGTCTACTCGCCGGCCATGACCGACTTCATCTTCATGGTGCGCGACACGAGCTACATGTTCGTCACCGGCCCGGACGTGGTGAAGACCGTCACCAACGAGGTCGTGACGGCCGAGGAACTGGGCGGGGCCAAGGTCCACACCACCAAGTCCTCGATCGCCGACGGCTCGTTCGAGAACGACGTCGAGGCGATCCTGCAGATCCGGCGCCTGCTCGACTTCCTGCCCGCCAACAACATCGAGGGCGTGCCGGAGATCGAGAGCTTCGACGACGTCAACCGCCTCGACAAGTCGCTCGACACCCTGATCCCGGACAACCCGAACAAGCCCTACGACATGGGCGAGCTGATCCGCCGGGTCGTCGACGAGGGCGACTTCTTCGAGATTCAGGCGGCCTACGCCCGCAACATCATCACCGGCTTCGGCCGCATCGAGGGCCGCACCGTCGGCTTCGTCGCCAACCAGCCGCTGGTGCTAGCCGGCGTGCTCGACTCGGACGCCTCCCGCAAGGCGGCCCGCTTCGTGCGCTTCTGCAACGCCTTCTCGATCCCGATCGTCACCTTCGTCGACGTGCCGGGCTTCCTGCCCGGAACGGCGCAGGAATATGGCGGCTTGATCAAGCACGGCGCCAAGCTGCTCTTCGCCTACAGCCAGGCGACGGTGCCGCTCGTCACCATCATCACGCGAAAGGCCTTCGGCGGCGCCTACGACGTCATGGCCTCGAAGCATGTCGGCGCCGACCTCAACTACGCGTGGCCGACGGCGCAGATCGCGGTGATGGGTGCCAAGGGCGCGGTCGAGATCATCTTCCGCAGCGAGATCGGCGACGACGCGAAGATCGCCGAGCGCACCAAGGAGTACGAGGACCGCTTCCTCTCGCCCTTCGTCGCGGCCGAGCGCGGCTATATCGACGAGGTGATCATGCCCCACTCCACCCGCAAGCGCATCGCGCGGGCGCTCGGGATGCTGCGCACCAAGGAGATGGAGCAGCCCTGGAAGAAGCACGACAACATTCCGCTCTGATGCGGAAATGTCGGCCGCCCTTCGGGGCGGCCTTTTTTTGGCGATGGCCTGCCGGCGACTAACTGCGCTTTGGCCGAGCCCCGACCCGCTCGAATTGCGTTCCGAACTTGAGATTGTAGGCGTAGAACTCGCCTTCCAGGGTGATCACCAACTCGGTGATGTTCGATCGTTGAAAGCTGTCCTCGCCCGATCTGTCCTCGATCTTGAGGCTGACGGTCAGAGCGCCGTCGACGACGTTCACGAGCTTGTAATCGTAGTCGATCGGTTGGCCGAAGCAGGTGATATCGCCTCCTCGCACGATGAGCTGCGAGGCTGCGTCGTCGACATCCGACCAGCGTCCCTGCATCTCGTGGGGGAGCGGCGCATCGCGCCCGGATCGTTCCATCGACGGCTCATCGAATGCTTCGAAACAGGGACGTGGCGCCGCTCCCGGTTCTGCGCCGTCGAGACCGACGCTATCCGAAATTTCCCGTGCGGCTCGCCGCCAGTTCCGGCTTGCCGGCGCTCAGCCGCCGCTTCAGCCGCACCAGCGCCTCGCGCTGCAACTCGCTCGGCGCGGAATGCGCCGAGGCGACCTTCGTCAGCATGTCCACGAGATGCATCCGCTCCTCGATGGTCAGCTTCTCGCGCAGCAGCGGAAGCAGCGGATCGGCCACCAGCGAGAACGGGCGCCGCTCCTCAGTGTAGCGCCACGCCCGCTCGAAGGTCGCGGAGATCGTCTGGATCTCCAGCGGGTTCTCCATGAATTCGAAGATACGGGTCTTCTCCGACGCCGTGACCGGGCTGCCGGTGCGCACGATCTGGATCATCAGGATGACGGCCGCGAGCCGCACGTCGTTCACCCGCTGCAGCGGCGTCCCGATGATGTTCTCGAAGGCGGACTTCGCCTTGCGCTGAAGCCCCTTCGTGTCCTGATCGATCTCCTTGAGCTGCTTGACCGTGTAATGGGCCCGCAGGAGCCAGATCAGGACGCCGGTGATGAGGGCAGCGACGAGAATGAGGACCGGCAAAGGCGTCTCCGCACGAGCGCGAGGGATGCGAATCGCGGCGAAGCTCACCACGCAGCCGGCATGGGGTCAAACCATGCCGTCGGCCGGGCAGACGAACGAAAACGGAAAGATTTGTAGGAAGGGCGTGGTGGGCGCGACAGGGATCGAACCTGTGACCCTTCGCGTGTGAAGCGAATGCTCTCCCGCTGAGCTACGCACCCGAGCCCCACGATGCCGCCTGCGGAAGGGCGGCACGGGCGTCGCCATGGCGACGGACGGCCGTATACGCCGAGGCCGGGCGCTCGGCAAGCGGGTTCGGCATCCCCTACGACGGAATCGTGACGGCGCCAGGGACCGCAGGATATCCTGTGGCCTCGGGTTGCCGCGTGGATGCGAGTGGGCTAGGAGGGCGTACCGTACGGTACGGTACTGTTCCACCAGCCGGATCATGCAGGCGAGCCCCGTTCCTACCGAAGCGCCGTCCGCCGAGACGCCCTCCCCGCGTCAGCGGGCCGTGCTCGACGCCGCCCTGGCGCTGATGGTCGATGGCAGCGATCCGCTGACCATGGATGCGGTGGCGCGCCGGGCGAGCTGCTCCAAGGAAACGCTCTACAAGTGGTTCGGCGACCGCGACGGCCTGCTCACCGCGACGGTGCGCTGGCAGGCTTCGCGGGTCCATGCCGGCCGCTACGAAATCAGCGGACTCGACGCCGCCGCCCTGCGCGAAAATCTCGTCGATTTCGCCGAGAGCTGGCTCGCGGTGATCGGCAGCCGCACCTCGGTCGCCCTCAACCGGATCGCCATCGCCGAGACCGGCTCGCGCAACAGCAATCTCGGCGGCATCGTCCTGGCGAACGGCCGCTTCGCCATCGGCGAGCGGGTGAAGCCCGTGCTGGAGGCCGGCCGCGCGGCGGGCCTCCTCGCTTTCGAGGACAGTGAAGCGGCGTTCCGGACCTTCTTCGGTCTGGTCGGCCGCGATATCCAGATCCGACTTCTCCTCGGCGACGCGCTCGATCTCGACGCCGCCGGGATCCGGAGCGACGCGGCCCGTGCCGTCGAGCAGTTCCTGGCCCTCTACGGCCAGGCGAAACCCTGAACCGAAACCCCAGCCAACCAGAGAGGATACCCCCATGCGCGTCTATTACGATCGCGACGCCGACCTGAACCTGATCAAGGGCAAGAAGGTCGTCATCGTCGGCTACGGCAGCCAGGGCCACGCCCACGCGCTCAACCTGCGCGATTCCGGCGTGAAGGACATCGTCATCGCGCTCCGCGAAGGCTCGGCCACCGCCAAGAAGGCGGAGCACGAGGGCTTCAAGGTGATGAACGTCGCCGACGCCGCGAAGTGGGGCGACGTGGTGATGATGCTCACCCCCGACGAGCTTCAGGGCGACATCTACAAGGAGTCGCTCGAGGGCAACATGAAGGAGGGCGCCGCCCTCCTGTTCGCCCACGGACTCAACGTGCACTTCAACCTGATCGAGCCGCGCAAGGATCTCGACGTGCTGATGGTCGCGCCGAAGGGCCCCGGCCACACCGTGCGCGGCGAGTACCTCAAGGGCGGCGGCGTCCCGACGCTGATCGCCATCGCGCAGGATGCCTCGGGCAACGCCCACGATCTCGGCCTCTCCTACGCCTCGGCGAATGGCGGCGGCCGCGCCGGCATCATCGAGACGACGTTCAAGGAAGAGTGCGAGACCGACCTGTTCGGTGAGCAGGCCGTGCTCTGCGGCGGCCTCGTCGAACTGATCAAGGCCGGCTTCGAGACGCTGGTCGAGGCGGGCTACGCCCCCGAGATGGCCTATTTCGAGTGCCTGCACGAGGTGAAGCTGATCGTTGACCTCATCTATGAGGGCGGCATCGCCAACATGAACTACTCGATCTCGAACACCGCCGAGTACGGCGAGTACGTCACCGGCCCGCGCATCGTGACGCCGGAGACCAAGGCCGAGATGAAGCGCGTCCTCAACGACATCCAGTCGGGCATCTTCACCCGCAACTGGATGCTGGAGAACAAGGTCGGCCAGACCTCGTTCAAGGCCACCCGCGCCAAGCTCGCCGCCCATCCGATCGAGGAGGTCGGCGCCAAGCTCCGCGGCATGATGCCGTGGATCTCGGAGAAGGCCCTGGTCGACAAGACCAAGAACTGATGTTTTTGGATCGGGAGGCCGTGCTTTGCTCGGCCTCCACTGTTGCGGAGGGCCGGTTCGCGCCAGCGTGACCGGCCTTTCTCTTGTCCGGACCTTGGCTTAAAAGCCCCCCGGGAGGCCCGCGAAACGAGGCCCCGGAGGAGACGCACATGGCATCGCTCTACTCGGAAGCGCACCGCGCGCTTCAAGAGGAATTCGGCACGACCAAGCTCGCCGTCCGCCTGGACGAGGATTGGGTGCACGAGACGATCCAGCCGGAAGAGGCCGCCTTCATCGGCTCGCGCGACATGTTCTTCCTGTCCACCGTCGATCCCGACGGCATGCCGACCGTTTCCTACAAGGGCGGCCCGACCGGCTTCGTGAAGGTGGTCGACGGCTCGACGCTGGTGTTTCCCGGCTTCGACGGCAACGGGATGTTCTACTCGGTCGGCAACATCGCGGGGCAGGCCAAGGTCGGTCTCCTCTTCATCGACTTCGAGACACCGCACCGCATCCGCGTCCAGGGCCACGCCTCGCTGCTGCGCGACGACCCGCTGATGGCCGAGTACACGGAAGCGAAGTACCTCGTGAAGGTTGACGTCACGAAGATCTGGGTCAACTGCCCGCGCTACATCCACAAGTACAGGAAGCTCGAGCAGAACAAATACGTGCCGCGCCCCAACCGGGAGACGCCGCTCGCCGCCTGGAAACGTCTCGACCTCGCCGGCGACGTGATCAGCGACGAGGACAAGGCGCGGGTCGCCAAGGAAGGTCGCCTCGAGGTCTCCGAATACGAGGCGCTCGTCGCCCGCGGCGAGGCCTGAGCCGGCCGCCGCTTCGGCAACCGGTTGTTCGCCCCGACCGGAACGGCAGGCCGAACGGTCGGCCGCTGCGATGAAGGATCAAAAAAGCCCGCGCATCCTGTGCGATGCGCGGGCCTTTTCGTGTCCGGTCGGCCGCATGCGGCGGCACTCCCTGGTCCGTCCTCGCGAGACGAGGCGTCGCCATCCGGCGCGCCCCCCTCGCACACCTGGATCGCCTTGCCCCGCTCGCGAGGACGGCGGAGCCTAACTCACATCGCCTTGAGCGGACCAGCCTCGATCACATCCTCGACCGTGCGCAGGCCCGCGCGGGTCGAATTCACGAGCACGGCCATGTTGCCGGGCGGGTGCTGGTTCTTCCACATCTTGGTGTGGGCCGCCGGGATCTTGTCCCAGGGAAACACCTCGCTCATGCAGGGATCGACGCGCCGGTCCATCACGAACTGGTTGGCGGCCGAGGCCTGCTTGAGATGGGCGAAGTGCGAGCCCTGGATGCGCTTCTGGCGCATCCAGACGTAGCGGGCGTCGAAGGTGATGTTGAAGCCGGTGGTGCCGGCGCAGAACACCACCATGCCGCCGCGCTTCACCACGAGCGACGAGACCGGGAAGGTCGCCTCCCCTGGATGCTCGAACACGATGTCGACGTCGTTGCCCTTGCCGGTGATGTCCCAGATCGCCTTGCCGAACTTCCGGGCTTCCTTGAGCCAGGTGTTGTACTCGGGCGAGTTCACCTTCGGCAGCTGGCCCCAGCACTCGAAGTCCTTGCGGTTGATGACGCCCTTGGCGCCGAGGCTCATGACGTAGTCGCGCTTCGACTCGTCCGAGATCACCGCGATGGCGTTGGCGCCCGACGCCGCGCAGAGCTGCACGCCGAACACGCCGAGGCCGCCAGAGGCGCCCCAGATCAGTACGTTCTGCCCCGGGCGCACGGTGTGGGGCGCGTGGCCGAACAGCATGCGGTAGGCGGTGGCGAGGGTCAGGGTGTAGCAGGCCGCTTCTTCCCAGGTGAGGTGCTTCGGCCGGACCATGAGCTGGCGCGACTGCACCCGGCAGAACTGGGCGAAGGAGCCGTCGCCGGTCTCATAGCCCCAGATGCGCTGGGTCGGCGAGAACATCGGGTCGCCGCCGTTGCACTCCTCGTCGTCGCCGTCGTCCTGGTTGCAGTGGACGATGACCTCGTCTCCGACCTTCCAGCGCTTCACCTTGGCGCCGACCTTCCAGACGATGCCGGAGGCGTCGGAACCGGCGATGTGGTACTCGCCCTTGTGCACGTCGAACGGCGAGATCGGCTCGCCGAGGCCGGCCCAGACGCCGTTGTAGTTCACGCCCGCGGCCATGACGTAGACGAGCACCTCGTCGTCGCCGATCTCCCACACGGGCAGCACTTCGAGCTGGTGCGACTCCTCCGGCGGTCCGTGGCGCTCGCGGCGGATCGCCCAGGCATACATCTTGGCGGGCACGTGGCCGAGCGGGGGGATCTCGCCGAGCTCGTAAAGGTCCTTGGCTTCCGCCGTCTGCCCGGTCCAGGCCGGCGCTGCGCTTGCAGCCATCGTGGCACTCCCTGTCCTATTCACGGCTCGCGCGCCTCGATCCGCGCGACCTTGGCCGACGCTATAAGCACGATGTTTCCGGCCTTCCAAGTGGCCTAAAAGGCGAGGCTTCGTCCGGTCCGCATAAAAACCTGGCGCTACGGTCGGACTGCGTATTTGAATTCAAAATAACGTGGAGATGAACCCTCGCCAACGTGCTCTCACTTCGAACCAAGTCTCTCCACGACGGGGCATGGACCCGAGCTCTCATTCAAAAATTCGCTTTGAGCCGGATCAAGTTTTTCCAATTCCGAGAGTAACGATCCTCGACCTTTCTCCTAGATGACGAGCCGCGACGGCTTCGCTACGGTGCCGGCCAACAGCCGTGCCTCAAGGCGCGCGAATGCATCGGATCAGGGAGTCGAGTGGATGAGCGCGCAAGCGGGCGTCGCCGAGGTCAAGCGCGACAAGCCGTGGATCATCCGCACCTATGCGGGCCACTCCACGGCGGCGGAGTCGAACAAGCTCTATCGCGGCAACCTCGCCAAGGGCCAGACCGGCCTCTCGGTCGCCTTCGATCTGCCGACGCAGACCGGCTACGACCCCGATCACGAACTCGCCCGCGGCGAGGTCGGCAAGGTCGGCGTCTCGATCGCGCATCTCGGCGACATGCGGACCCTCTTCGACCAGATCCCGCTGGCGCAGATGAACACCTCGATGACGATCAACGCCACGGCGCCGTGGCTGCTGTCGCTCTATCTCGCGGTGGCCGAGGAGCAGGGCGCGCCGATCGCGGCGCTCCAGGGCACCACGCAGAACGACATCATCAAGGAATACCTCTCGCGCGGCACCTACGTGTTCCCGCCCGCGCCCTCGCTGCGGCTCACCAAGGACGTGATCCTGTTCACGACCAAGAACGTGCCGAAGTGGAACCCGATGAACGTCTGTTCCTACCACCTGCAGGAGGCGGGGGCGACCCCGGTCCAGGAACTCTCGTACGCGCTCGCCATCGCCATCGCCGTGCTCGACACGGTGCGCGACGACCCCGATTTCGACGAGGCCAGCTTCTCGGACGTGTTCAGCCGCATCTCGTTCTTCGTGAACGCCGGCATGCGGTTCGTCACCGAGATCTGCAAGATGCGCGCCTTCGCCGAGCTGTGGGACGAGATCGCTCAACAGCGCTACGGCATCACCGACGCCAAGAAGCGGATTTTCCGCTACGGCGTGCAGGTCAACTCCCTCGGACTGACGGAACAGCAGCCCGAGAACAACGTGCACCGCATCCTGATCGAGATGCTGGCGGTGACGCTCTCGAAGCGCGCCCGCGCCCGCGCGGTGCAGCTCCCGGCCTGGAACGAGGCGCTCGGCCTGCCTCGCCCCTGGGACCAGCAATGGTCGATGCGGATGCAGCAGATCCTCGCCTTCGAGACCGACCTGCTCGAATACGACGACATCTTCGACGGCTCGACCGTGATCGAATCCCGCGTCGAGGCGCTCAAGGAGCAGACCCGGGCCGAATTGAAGCGCATCGCCGAGATCGGCGGCGCGGTCTCGGCGGTCGAGGCGGGCGAGTTGAAGCGGGCGCTGGTGGAATCGAACGCCAAGCGCATCGCGGCGATCGAGAAGGGTGAGCAGATCGTCGTCGGCGTCAACAAGTGGCAGCAGGGCGAACCCTCGCCGCTCACCGCCGGGGATGGGGCGATCTTCACCGTCTCGGAGACGGTCGAGATGGAGGCCGAGGCCCGCATCCGCGAGTGGCGCGCGAAGCGCGACGACCGCGCGGTCGGTCAGGCGCTGGACGATCTGGAACAGGCCGCGCGCTCGGGCGCCAACATCATGCCGCCCTCCATCGCCGCGGCGAAGGCGGGCGTGACCACCGGCGAATGGGGCCAGCGTCTGCGCGAGGTTTTTGGCGAGTACCGCGCGCCGACCGGCGTGACGCTCGAGACGGTCACCTCGGGCGCGGCGGAGGAGGCGCGCCTGCTCATCGCCGACCTCGGCGAGCGCCTCGGCGAGACGCCGAAGCTGGTCGTCGGCAAGCCCGGCCTCGACGGTCATTCCAACGGCGCCGAGCAGATTGCGCTCCGCGCCCGCGATGTCGGCTTCGACGTGACCTACGACGGCATCCGCCAGACGCCCACCGAGATCGTCGCCAAGGCGAAGGAGCGCGGCGCCCACGTCATCGGTCTCTCCGTACTCTCCGGGAGCCATGTGCCGCTGGTGCGCGAGGTGAAGGCGAAGCTGCGCGAGGCCGGTCTCGACCACGTGCCGGTCGTCGTCGGCGGCATCATCTCGACCGAGGACGAGCTGGTGCTCAAGAACATGGGCGTCACGGCGGTCTACACGCCGAAGGACTACGAGCTCGACAAGATCATGGTCGGGCTCGCCAAGGTCGTGGAGCGTGCTCTCGACAAGCGCGCCGCCGACCGGGCGGATACGGAAGCCGGCGTGCCGGGCGCGCCGAAAAACAACGGGGACGCCGCTCAGGTCTTCTGAGGGCTGCCGCGTCGCGGCGGACGGCCTTCTCGCCCCCGGCGGTGAGAAGGCGCTCGAAGTCCCGCCGTCGGCGGCAAGTGCACCCGCGCTCGCGGATGGCCGGATCGGGCGATCCGAGAGCGCGGAGGCTCGGCCTCAGCGAATGCCGCCGCTGGCGTTGATCACCGCGCCGGTGACCCAGCGGGCGTCGTCCGAGGCGAGGAAGGCGACGACGCCGGCAATGTCGTCCGGCTGGCCGGCCCGGCCGAGCGGGGTCGTCGCGACGAAGCCGGCCTCCATCTCCGAGCCGGCGATGCCGGCGCTATGGGTGCCCTCCGTGACCACGTAGCCGGGGCTGACCGTGTTCACCCGGATCTTGCGCGGAGCGAGTTCATTGGCGAGGACGCCGGAGATCGCGTTCAGGGCACCCTTGGTGCCGGTATAGACCGCGCTGGTCGGCGTCTCGACGTCGATGACCGCCGACGAGATATTGATGATGCTGCCGCCCTCTCCGAGGTGTTTCGTCGCCGCCTGGGTCACCAGCAGGACGCCCAGCACGTTGATGTCGAACAGACGACGATAGTGCTGTTCGGTCACGTCCTCGATCGCCGCGAACTCATAGACGCCGGAATTGTTCACCAGCACGTCGAGCCGGCCGAACTGCCGTACGGCGGTCTCGATCAGACCGTGCGCCTGCGCGGCGTTGGAGACGTCGGCCTGGACCGCGACGGCCTTGCCCCCGGCGGCCGTGATGCTCTCGACGACGGCGTCCGCGCCGGCCTTGCTCGACGCGTAGTTGACGATGACGGAAGCACCGTCCTTCGCCAGAGCCTTGGCGATCGCGGCGCCGATCCCCTTCGATGCGCCGGTTACCACCGCGACCTTGCCCTCAAGCTTCGACATCTGTGCTAACCCTTCGACATGGGCCGGCTCCGGTGCGGCGCCTCAGTCCCATAGTTCGGGATTTCGGAACTATGGAAGCGAGGTTCAAGTCCCCATATGGATGAATCATGAGGCCCCTGTTTCACCCAGCGATTGAGGACGTCCAGCCGGAGGCGATCCTGCACGCCCTGTCGGATCCGCGTCGGGCGGAGATCTTCGCCCGGATCACGAAGGCGGGGTGCGTCCAGGCTTGCTCGGCCGTGTCCGCCCTGGGCGATCAGGTCATCCCGAAATCGTCCCTGTCCAGCCACTTTAAGGTGCTGCGCGAGGCCGGTTTGATCCGCTGCGAGCGTCACGGCGTCGAGATGCGCAACCATTCTCGCTGCGCCGAGGTCGAGGCCCGCTTTCCCGGCCTCCTCCCGGCGATCATGAACGCCTACGCGGCGCGGTGTTCCTGATCGCGGGTTCGGAGGGGTCCGCATAGGCTGCATCCGCGAGGTCGAAATTCGGGATCGGACAGGGCGCGCCCGTGCCGTCCATCCTGCTTGACCCGCCGCCGCCGGCGGTGCCAGAAACCGCCGCTTCAAGCGGGATGCGAGATCGCCTCGGCCCGGACCTTCTTTCCAGGGACCCGCGCCGATGGCCGCGTTCACCGAACTCGTGTTCTCCGGCGTCCAGCCGACCGGGAACCTGCATCTCGGCAACTATCTCGGCGCCATCAAGCGCTTCGTCGAGATGCAGCAGCGCGACGCGCAATGCCTCTATTGCGTGGTCGATCTCCACGCCATCACCCTTTGGCAGGATCCGCAGGCGCTGAAGGGGCAGATCCGCGAGGTCACGGCCGCCTTCCTCGCCGCCGGCATCGATCCGACCCGCTCCATCGTCTTCAACCAGTCCCAGGTGCCCCAGCACGCGGAACTCGCCTGGATCTTCAACTGCGTCGCCCGCCTCGGCTGGCTCAACCGCATGACGCAGTTCAAGGACAAGGCCGGCAAGGACCGGGAGAACGCCTCGATCGGTCTCTACGACTACCCCGTGCTGATGGCCGCCGACATCCTGGCCTACCGGGCGACCCACGTGCCGGTGGGCGAGGACCAGAAGCAGCACCTCGAACTGACCCGCGACATCGCCCAGAAATTCAACAACGACTTCGCTGGGTCGATCCTGGCGCACGGCCACGGCGAGCAGTTCTTCCCGCTGACCGAGCCGCTGATCGGCGGGCCGGCGGCGCGGGTCATGTCCCTGCGCGACGGCACGAAGAAGATGTCGAAGTCGGACCCGTCCGAGTATTCGCGCATCGCGCTCACCGACGACGCGGACGCCATCGCGCAGAAGGTGCGCAAGGCCAAGACCGATCCGGAGCCCCTCCCCTCGGAGACCGCCGGGCTCGCAGGGCGGCCGGAGGCCGACAACCTCGTCGGCATCTTCGCGGCCCTGCGCGGCATCACCCGCGACGAGGTGCTGAAGGATTTCGGGGGCGCGCAGTTCTCCAGCTTCAAGCCGGCCCTGGTCGATCTCGCCGTGGAGACGCTGGCGCCGATCGGCGCCGAGATGAAGCGGCTCGTCGCCGATCCGGCCTATATCGACGGCGTGCTCGCCGACGGGGCGGGCCGGGCCGAGGCGATCGCCGCGCCGACGCTGGACGCGGTCAAGGACATCGTCGGCTTCGTCCGGCGGGGTCCGGCGCTCAGGGCCGTGTGAGGCGTCGCGCCGTCACCGGCGCGGCTCGTCCTTGCGCAGGTGACGGCCGTAGGCCTGTTCCTTCTCCTCGCGCTCCTTGATCAGGTCGGCATAGGCCTGGCGCATCTCGGGCGAGACGGCGACGCTCTTGCCCTTCGACGGCTTGCGCTTGGGCGCCTTCTTGAAGGTGTCTGGTGTCTCGGCCATCGTCCGCGCGCTCCCCTTCGTCCGATCCGTTCATATGGCAAGCCTGATGCCGGCCGGTATAGGGCGTCTACCGGGACGGCGATTCGACTGCTAGATACCGGCGGACCGAGGCCGGGGGACATCTACCCGGCATCCGACGACGATTTCGAGAAGACCGATGGAAAAGTTCACGACCCTGGAGGGCGTCGCCGCGCCCATGCGGATCATCAACATCGACACCGACCGCATCATCCCCAAGCAGTATCTCAAGACGATCAAGCGCACCGGGCTCGGCCAGGGCCTGTTCTCCGAGATGCGCTACAACGACGACGGGTCGGAGAACCCGGATTTCGTCCTCAACCAGCCGGCCTACCGCAACGCCAAGATCCTGGTCGTCGGCGACAATTTCGGCTGCGGCTCGTCGCGGGAGCACGCGCCCTGGGCACTCGCCGATTTCGGCATCCGCTGCGTGATCTCCACGAGCTTCGCCGACATCTTCTTCAACAACTGCGCCAAGAACGGCATTCTGGCGATCGTCGTCCCGCCGGAGGATCTCGAGAAGCTGTTCGAGGATGCGGAGCGCGGCGCCAACGCGACGCTGACGATCGATCTCGCCGCGCAGACCATCAAGGGACCGGACGGCGGCACCCTGCATTTCAACATCGACGAGGGCCGCAAGCACAACCTGCTCAACGGCCTCGACGAGATCGGCCTGACCCTGGACCAGAAGGCCCCGGCGATCGACGCCTACGAGGCGAAGCTCGCCCAGCGCGAATGGGCCTGATCAACCACTAACGCTGCGCCCTGCTCCGCAGGGCCAGCACCCGCGCCGCCTCGACGAAGGCGGCGGCCCATCGATCGAGGGTGGGCCGGCGGCGCCCTCCCCCGGCCGTCGGGCGCCGGGTGCGCGGCGGCATCGGGACGTGCAGGAACACGACCGGACGGTCGGCTGCCAGGGCTTGGAAATACGAGGCGTTGCACAGGTAGCGCCCGGCATCGCGCGAGGCCACGGCCGCGAGCCCGGCGCGCCGCAGCGCCACGAGCACCTGCGCCGCGGCCCGGCTCCGGCGCTGGGCCGGGCTCTCCGGCTCGAAGGCGAGGGTTCGCCCCACCGCGCCGCCCGCATCGGGAAACAGCCGGCTTACCCGGTTGACCGCACGGGTCTCGACGCAGACGCGGGATCGCCGCGCGGCGACGCCGATCATCAGGACCGCGCTCGGGCCTTCCGCCAGCGCCGGGGCGAGCTGCGCGTCGAGGGCGGCGTAGCGGGTGTCGAGCACGAGGCAGTCCGGCGCCTGCCCGAGGACGCGGCGCAGATGCGGCGAGCCCGCCAGCCGCCGGGCGAGGCGGGCGCTCGGGTTGTCGGGCACCGTCGGGAACGGGCCGAACCCCGTGACGAGCAGGCGGCTCACAACCCGATCAGCGTTGCTATCGCGTCGGCCCCGGCGGCCGGCGAGTGCTCGCCGCCGGCCACGGCCCGCTCGGCCTCGGCGGTCGCCTGGCGCACCTCGGCGCTGCCGACGAGGCGCTGGTGCAGCCGCTCGTGGACCAGTGCCCACATCCACTTCACATCCTGCTCACGGCGCTTCTTCGCGATCTCGCCGGTCGCGGTGAGCTTGGCGCGATGGTCCTCGATCCGGCTCCACAGGCCATCGAGCCCCTTGCCGTGCAGGCCGGAGATCGTGACCACCGGCGGCGTCCAAGTCGCCGACGGCGGGGTCAGGATGTGGAGCGCGGCGCGGTACTCGGAGGCCGCGGCGTTGGCCCGGCGCTCGCCCTCGCCGTCATCGGCCTTGTTGACCGCGATCATGTCGGCGAGTTCGAGAATGCCCTTCTTGATGCCCTGGAGCTCGTCGCCGGCGCCCGGCAGCATCAGCACGAGGAAGAAGTCGGTGAGGTCGGCCACCGCGGTCTCCGACTGGCCGACGCCGACGGTCTCGACGAGGATTACGTCGAAGCCCGCCGCCTCGCACAGCAGCATGGTCTCGCGGGTCTTGGCCGCCACGCCGCCGAGGGTGCCCGAGGAGGGCGAGGGCCGGATGAAGGCGTTGCGGTCGATGGCGAGCCGCGCCATCCGCGTCTTGTCGCCGAGGATCGAGCCGCCGGTGCGGGTCGAGGACGGATCGACCGCCAGCACCGCCACCTTGTGCCCGGCGCCCGTCAGCAGCGCGCCGAGGGCGTCGATGGTGGTCGACTTGCCGACGCCCGGCACCCCGGTGATGCCGACCCGGATCGCCCGGCCGGTCCGCGGCAGCACCGCGTCGATCAGGTCGCGCGCCGCCGCCCGGTGATCGGCCCGACGCGACTCGGCCAGCGTGATGGCGCGGGCGAGCGCCGCCCGGTCGCCGGCCAGGAGCCGCTCGCGGATGTGATCCATGTCGGGAAGGGTCGCGCTCATCGCTCCTTCATGCCGGGGCGTCGTGCGGGCGTCGAGTGGCCAAAATCCCAATCGTGCCCCGCCACGGTCAAGATCCTGCGCGAAGGAGGAGCGCCCGGCGCCGGCCTGCCACCGGAACGGGCTTCTTCGGGGACCCGAGACCGGTCATGCAGCCCTCCGACGCGACGCGCCGCTCCCTCCTGCGCCTGATGGGCCTCGCCGGCGTGGCCGGCCTCTCCCCTGCCCTGTCGGCCTGCGTCATGGACGGGCTCGCCACCGGCACCGTCGCCGAGACGCAGTCGGCGCTCGACGTGAGCCCGGTGCTGCTCGTCGCCACGACCCGCCGCCCGGCCACCGGCAACCCGCCGAAGGCGCCGTTCTTCGGCTCCGAGCGCGGGCGGGGCCTGAGCTTCGCCGAGGCGCGCATGTCGGCGCCGGACCGCTCGCTGATCGGCAAGGTCTCCGCTGTGGTGGGCGGCGATTGGGGCGTCCGCTCCGTCGGCGAGGTCACGACGGGGCCGGGTGCGGCGGCCGCCTTCGCGCAATCCGCCTTCGGCCGCGACGTGCTGATCTACGTCCACGGCTACCGCGAGAGCTTCGAATCCGCCGCGGTCAGCGCCGCGCGCCTCTCCGACGGGATCCGCTTCAGCGGCGCCTCGGCGTTGTTCACCTGGCCGTCGGCCGCGGCGACCTTCGATTACGGCTACGACCGCGAGAGCGCCCTGTGGTCCCGCGACGCCTTCGAGGATCTCCTGAAGACCGTGACCACCACGCCGAGCGGCGGGCGCATCCACATCGTCGCCCACTCGATGGGGACGCTGCTGACGCTGGAGACCCTGCGCATGCTGCGGGTCGAGGCCGGTGAGGCGGCGGTCGCCCGGATCGGCGCGGTGGTGCTCGCCGCGCCCGACATCGACATCGACCTGTTCGCCAACGGCGTGGAGCGCCTGGGGCCGGATGCCAAGCGCATCACCGTCATCTCGGCCACGAACGACCGGGCGCTGGAGCTCTCCGGCGCCATTGCCGGCGGCGTCGTCCGCGCGGGCGCCGCCGACCGCGAGCGCCTGGAGGCGCTCGGCGTCCGCGTCGCAGACGCCTCGGATTACGGCGGCGGCATCTTCAACCACGACCTGTTCCTGTCGAATCGCGAGGTGCAGGGCGTCGTGAAGCGCGCCATCGCCCGCGGGAGCAGCGGCGCGTAATCGCGCGCGGGACCCCATCGACGAATCCGGTTCCGGCGTCCTACAAGCGCCGCCGAACCCGGCCACACCGGTCGGGTTTCATGCGCAGCGCCGCCCGTCGGCCTGCGGCCCATTTCCCTCCTTCGAGGACGTTCCCGATGTTCACGCTCGAGATCGACGGCACGGCGATCGCGGTCATCAACGGCGACGAGGCGACCGCCCGCGACCTGTTCACCTGCGACGGCTTCAAGGAGGACATCCGGACGATGACGACGGCGGGTCGTCCGATCTGGAACGGCACCTCCGAGCTCACCGTGCGCAAGTCCACGGAGGACGAGATCGAGGAATTCGAGGACGCGCTCGCCGCCGATGACGGCGAGGGCGATTTCGAGCCCGACGAGCAGCACGCGGCCGAGGGCGGCAGCGGCGCCGACGACGAGGAGGCCGACATCGTCTTCCTCGTGGACATCGACGACGAGGACGAGGATCAGCCGCACGACGCGTGACCGGTCGAGCGCGAGTGGAGCGGATACTCTCCTCCCCCTTGTGGGGAGGAGTGGGAGGTGGGGGTGGTTCAGGATGCGGCGTCGCGTTGCCTCCTGCACCACCCCCACCCTTTTATCCCTCCCCACAAGGGGGAGGGAACGAGCGGCTCACCCCTCCCGCACCACCTGCATCGACGTTCCCATCGATTCCGCCTCGCGGATCGGCTCGCAGCGTCCGCCGAGGTAGCGTGCCAGAAACGCCTCGGCGCGGGCGAAGAAGGCCAGCCGGTTGGCCGGGCGCACGAGGCCGTGGCCCTCGTCCGGGAACAGCAGGTAGGTGACCGGGATGCCGCCCCGCTCCATCGCGGCGACCATCTGGTCGGATTCGGCCTGTTTCACCCGCGGATCGTTGGCGCCCTGCACGATCAGCAGCGGCGCCTTGATCCGGTCGGCGAAGTAGACCGGCGAGCGCTCGCGGATCAGCGCCATGCCCTCCTCGGTGTCCGGATCGCCGATGGCGCGGTGGAGTTGCGCCCGCATCGCCTCCCAGTAGGGCGGGATCGTCCGCACGAGGGTCTCGAGGTTGGCCGGGCCGACGAGATCGATGCCGCAGGCATAGGCCTCCGGATTGCGCGTCAGTGCCATCAGCGTGGCGTAGCCGCCGTAGCTGCCGCCCATGATCGCGACGCGGGCGGGGTCGGCCACGCCCTCGGCCACCGCCCAGGCGACGGCGTCGCTGAGGTCGTCGTCCATCCGCCGGCCCCATTCGCGGTCCCCCGCGTTGAGGAAGGCCTTTCCGAAACCGGTCGAGGAGCGGAAATTGACGCTGAGCGCGGCGTAGCCGCGGTTGGCCAGCCACTGGTGCAGACCGTCGAAGCCGTAGCTGTCGCGCGCCCACGGACCGCCGTGGACGAGGAGCACCAGCGGGCCGGGCGCTTGCGCGTCGAGCGGGCGGGTGAGGTAGGAGACGAGGTCGAGCCCGTCGCGGGAGCGGATGATCGCCGGGCGCATCGATGCGAGCGGGGCGCCCTCCAGCTCCGGCCGGGCGCTGCCGAGCGAGCGCAGGCTCTTCGCCCGCCGGTCGTAGATCGCGGCTTCGCCGACGCGGGTGTCGGCGCGGGCGACGACGATCCAGAGCGAATCGTCCTCCGTGCGGCTCGCCGGATACCAGTCGCCGAGGCCCTGATTGTCGAGGAAGGCGAAGTCGTCGGCGAAGCGCGGGTCGAGCACGTGCCAGGACTTGCGGGCATGGGTGACCGAGTAGGCCACCGGCTCGTGCGTCTCGACGTCCTGCAGCACGGCGCCGATATCCGCCTCCGCGTGCGAGGCCAGTACGCGGGTCTCAGCCGTAGCGAGGTCGATCCGGGTCAGCGCCGCGGTGTTGCGCCCGCGGCTGTCGCGGCAGAACAGGGCGGTGCCAGCGGCGTCGAGATTCTCCGCGCCGGAGACGCGGGCATCCTCGGGCGGGAAGGTGAGCCGCGGCTTCCAGTTCGCGCCGTCGGGGGCGAGCAGCTCGCTCGAACCGTCCGGTCGATTGCGGAAGGCGAAGCGCACGGCGTAGCGCTCGTCGATGAGGAAGCCGGCGAAACCCGGATTCTCGACGACCAGGCTGCGCTCGCCGGTGGCGAGATCGACGCTGTACAGGTCGTGGAAGCGCGGATCGCGGTCGTTGATCGCCACCAGCACGCGGTCGCGCACAATGCGGCTCACGCCCACGATCGCCGCGGCGATGCCGGGATAAGGCGTCAGGTCGCGGCGCTCACCGGTGGTGAGATCGACGGCGTAGAGATGATTGTTCTCGTCGCCGTCCGCGTCCTGCACGTAGAGCAGGTGGCGCCCGTCATAGGCGAAGCCGTAGGCGTCGATACCGCGGCGGCGGTCGGTGGTGACGGGCACGGCGGCGTCGAGGTCGTCGAGCGGCGCCGACCAGATGTTCAGGACGCCCTCGAAGGGCGCCACCCACCCGAGGCGGCGCCCGTCCGGGCTGATCTGATGGCCGTAGCGCGTCGGATTGCCGAACAGGTGCTCGCGGGGGATCAGATCGACCATGACGTCTCCTCGAAGTCCGGCGCCCGCCTCGGGCAACGCGCTCGGGTTTCGAGGAAACTATCGCGGGATCAGCCGAGCACCACCACCTTGGCGCCGACCTCGACGCGGTTGAACAGGTCGATGGCGTCCTGGTTGATCATGCGGATGCAGCCCGAGGACACGCTCTTGCCGATGGAGTGCGGCTCCAGCGTGCCGTGGATGCGGAACAGCGTGTCCTTGTTGTTCTGCCACAGATACATGGCCCGCGCGCCGAGCGGGTTGCGGCTTCCGCCGGGGACGCCGAGGCCGCTCTGCAGTTTGTCGACCTCGCGGGCCAGATCCGGCCGGCGGGCGATCATCTCCTTGGGCGGATACCAGTCCGGCCAGGCCTGCTTCGAATTGACGGTCGCGGTGCCCGACCAGGAGAAGCCCTGCTTGCCCACGCCCACGCCGTAGCGGCGCGCCCGGCCGTTCGGCAGGACGAGGTAGAGGAAGTGGGCCTTGGGATCGACCACGATCGTGCCGGGCGGCTCGGTGGTGCGGAAATCGACCTCCTGGCGCAGGTAGATCGGATTGAACTTCTTGTAGGCGATCGCCTGGACGGGAAACGGCTCGTTGGCGATCGCCGCGTAGGCCCGCGTGTAGTCGATCGGGCCGTTATCGGGCTCCTGCGGCGGCACCGGATAGCCGGCCTGCTGCTGGCGCGGCGTCTGGTTCGGCGCCTCGGCGGCGGCGGGCGGCTCACCGCTGCGCTCGGCCCGGCGGCGGGCATAGGCCTCCGCGTCGATGTCCGTCTGCGAATCGGGCACCGGACGTCCGTTGCTCACGCGCCCGTTATAGGGAACGTACTGCCCGCCGCGGCGGCGGTAGAGCTGGCCGTTGCCGTCCTGATAGAGGCGGTCGTCGTCGAAACCGTCGAAGGTCTGGGCGAGGACGCGCCCCGGCAGGGTCGCGAGCCCGAGGGTAGTCGCGGCTCCGACAAGAAGCTTACGGCGGTTCTGAAATGACATGGATCGCTCGATCGAATGGGCCGGGCCGAGAAACGTCCCCGGAATACGGAGGAACGGTCACGATCATCCGGGCCGGCTGAACTGCCCCGCTTGTTCCCTAGCAAGGAAGCGCGCGGGCGTCAGGGCCGGACGCAACCGTCAAGGCTCCTGCACCGCCAACTGTGCGAACATTGTGTCCGAAAGGTTACACGCGTGTCCGCCAAGCGCCGGGCAGGCAGCTTTAACGATTTCGCAAAAAAGGTGCGGATCGCGAGGCAAATCGTGGCGAACGGCGATTGCTTTGGCGAGGGCGCTGCCTAGATCAAGCGTAGCCGTTCGGCCCCGACCACGGACTACCCCCTTGCGCGCCTCTCTCCTCCGCCTCTCGCTCGGATTGCTCTGCCTCGGCCTGATGCTCCCCGGCGAGGCCATGGCCGCCCGCAAGGCGACCACCTCGCGCCCGGCCAAGACGACCGTCAAGACGAAGGTCGCCCAGGCGGACGCGAAGACGCCGGCCCCCGCGCCGCAGACGGCCTGGACTGCGGCCGAACCGGCCAATTGCGGCCGCGTGCGGCGCAAGCTCTGGCAGGCGGACGAGGGTTGGATCGTCAAGACGGTCACCGTCTGCCACTAAGGCCCGCGGCCGCAAGCCACAGGAGATCCCGGCCCCGCCGCCGGGATGCTCTCGAAGCCGGCGACACAACCGGCTACAAGCCGCCCGAGGCGGCGACGGTCGCTGCCCCAGTCTCGGCGAGTGGCGTCCCCAGTGATCCGCGTTCTCCATACGGGCGACTGGCACATCGGCCAGACCCTGCGCGGCTTCTCCCGCGAGCGCGAGCACGACGCCGTGTTCGGCTGCCTGGAGCGCCTCGTCGTCGAGCGCGAAGTCGATGCTCTCGTCGTGGCCGGCGACGTGTTCGACAGCCAGAACCCGTCCGGCGAATCGCAGGCGCGCTTCTACGCATTGATGGCGCGCCTCCACGCGGCGCGGCCCGCGATGACCATCGTCATCACCGCCGGCAACCACGACGCCGCCGGTCGCCTGGAAGCGCCGCGCCCGCTCCTCGAAGCCATCGGCGTCCACGTCGTCGGCAATGTCCGGCGGCGCGACGGCGCGATCGACCTCGAACGCCATCTCGTGCCGGTCCGTGCCGGCAACGGCGAGGTCGCGGCGCAGGTGCTCGCCGTCTCCTACCCCACCGCCGCCTGCCTGCCGCCGCTCTCCTCGCTCGGCAGCGAGCGGCGGATCGGTGAGACTTCGCCCATCGTGGCGGCGGTGCGCGACCTCTACGGCCAGCTCTTCGAGGCGGCCCGGCCGCGGCTCGCCGGCCTGCCGCTCCTCGTCACGGGCCACCTCCACGTCGCGGGCGGCCTCGAATCGGAGGGGGCGGAGCGGCGCATCCTGGTCGGCGGCGAGCACGCTGTGCCGGCCGACGTGTTTCCCGAGGAAGCGCGCTACGTGGCGCTGGGCCATCTTCACCGGGCGCAGGGGCTGGGCGGCGGGCAGGTGCGCTACTGCGGCTCGCTGATCCCGCTCTCGGCGGCCGAGCAGCCCTACCGCCACGGGGTCACCCTGGTGACGCTCGGCGCGGGCGCTGCGGAGATCGAGCATATCGAGATCGCCCGCCCCGTCCCGTTCCTGCGGCTGCCGGCTTCCGGCGACATGCCGCTCGCCGATCTCGGCGACCATCTCGCGGCCCTGGCGCTCGACCCCGACCTGCCGCTGGAGGCGCGGCCCTACATCCAGGTGCGGCTCGCCCGCGAGGGCCTGCTCCCCGGCTACCGGGCCGAGGTGGACCGCATCGCCGAAAGCTTTCCGGTGCGCGTGGTCGATGTGCGGGTGACCGTGCCGCCGCGGGCCTCGGTCGAGATCGTGGAATCGGAAGCGCCGCCGCCGCGCCTGTCGGAGCGGGATCCGGAAGAGCTGTTCCGCCTCGCCTACCGCGCCAAGTGGGACGAGGAACCGGCGCCGGCCCATCTCGACGTGTTCCACCGCGCGCGGGCGGAAGCCTGAGCCGCCGGCCATGCGCATCCTCGCGATCCGCGGCGAGAACCTCGCGAGTCTCGCCGCGCCCTTCGCCGTCGATCTCTCGGCCGAACCGCTCGGCGCCACCGGTCTGTTCGCCATCACCGGCGAGACCGGCGCGGGCAAGTCCACGATCCTCGACGCGCTCTGCCTCGCCCTCTACGGCCGCTATCCCCGCGTCGCGGTGTCCCGCCGCGAGGACGTGCCCGATCCCGGCGGCGAGGCGCTGAGCGCCAGCGACGGGCGGGCGATCCTGCGCCGGGGTGCCGGGTCCGGCTATGCCGAGGTCGATTTCGTCGGCCAGGACGGCGTGGCCTACCGCGTCGGCTGGGAAGCCTATCGCGCCCGCAACAAGGCCACCGGCAAGCTTCAGGCGGAGCGGCGGCGCCTGCACCGCCTCGACGACGGCAGCGCCGTCGCCGCGGGCAAGACGCAGGTGCTCGACAAGGTGGTCGCGCTGACCGACCTGACCTTCGACCAATTCCGGCGCACGGTGCTGCTCGCGCAGGGCGAGTTCGACGCCTTCCTCCTCGCGGCGGAGGGCGAGCGGGCCGAGCTTCTGGAGAAGATCACCGGCACCGCGATCTATTCGGACATCTCGAAGCGGGTGCATCTCGGCTACGAGGAGCACCGCCGCGCGGTCGAGGCGCTGGAGGTCCGGCAGGGGGAGATCGGACTGCTCGACGAGGCCGGATTGCAGGCCCGCCGGACGGAGCGCGCGGAACGCCTCGCCGAGGTGGCGGCGTGGCGCGCGGAGCAGGAGGCGGTCGGCCGCACGCTGGAGGCCGCGCGCCGGATCGAGGCCGCGCGGGCGGCGCTCGCGCAGGCCGAACTCCGGGCCGCCGCGGCGCGGGCGGCGTCTGAGGCGGCGGCGCCCGATCGGGAGCGATGGGCCGAACTTCTGGCCGTCGAGCCGTTGCGCGGGCGCGCGGAAGCCCTCGACGAGGCCGCCCGCGAGCGCTCCGCGGCGGAGACGCATGTCGAAGCGACCGCGATCCGGGTCGCGGCGGCTCGCATGGCCGCCGAGACGGCCGAGGCCATGCGGGCGGAGGCGAGCGCCGCAGATGAGGCCGCGGAAGCCGTCTTCAAGAGTTTTGGTCCGCTCTGGGACCAAGCGGCCGAACTCGATGCGGCGATCACCCATGCGGAGCGCGAAGCCGAGGACGCGGCGCAGGCGGCCGCCCGGTCGGCCGAAGCCGCCGAGGCGACCGGCGTGGCGCTCGCCGTCCTCGACCGGCGTCTCGCCGAAGCGCGGGAGGCACGCGATGCCGCGGCCCGCCGCCTCGATGCCGACCGCGCCCACACCCTCCTGGCCGAGCGCGGCGACGAGTTCGCCCGGCGCATCCGCGAGCGGGCGCGGCTGCGCGGGCAGGCGGAGGCGGCCGCTCGGGACGCCGCCGCGCGCCGGGCCGAGATCGCCGCCTGCGACGCGGAGGCCGGCACCGGCGCGGCCCGTCTCGCTGCCCTCCGCGACCGTCGCGAGGCGCTGACCGCCGCCCGCGCCGAGCGCGAGACGGCGCTCGACGCCCTCGCCGAGCCGGCCCTGCAGGCCCGCGCCGTCGCCCTGGAAGGTGTCCTCGATGGCCTGCGCGACGCCTACGCCCTCGCGCAGCGCCACGGCACGGCCCTCGCCGACCGCGCGGCCGCCGCGGAAGCGGAAGCCGAGGCCGCCGCGGCGTTCGCCGAGGCGGCGGCCCGCTTCGCCGCCGAGGAACGGGCGCTGCAGGAGGCCGGCATCCGCCGCTCCGAGATCGCGCCGCTCGCCGAACTCGCGCAGGAAAGCGTGTCCCGCGAGGCGGCGCGGCTGCGGAGCCTGCTCGTGGACGGCGCGCCCTGCCCCGTCTGCGGCAGCCTCGACCATCCTCATGCCCACGGGTCCGACGACGCCCTCGGACGGCTGGCCGATGAGATGCGTGCCCGCCGCGCCGAACTCGACGCGCGGATCGCCGAGCATCAGGCCGCCCGCGACCGTGCCCGGGGCGATGCCGCCGCGGCGGAGGGGCGCCACGACGACGCGCAGGAGCGGGGTGCCGTCGCGGCGGAGGCGGTGGCCTCGACCGCCGCCCGCTACCGCGCCGGCCTGCCCGATCTCGCCGCCGCCCTCGACGCGGCCGGGCTCGCCGTCAGCCTGCCGCCGGAGCCGGACCTGTCATCGCTCGGCGCGGCCGGAGCCGCTTCGCGGGCCGAGCGCGACGCGATCCAGCGGACGCTCGCGGATGCGCGAACCTTGCGCAGCGCGATCGACGGCCTGATCCGGGAGCGCGACGCGGTCGAGGCCCAGATCGAGGCGCAGACCCGCAGCCTCGACGCGCTCACGCGCCGTCGGACCGAGGCCGAGCTCGCGGCCGAACGGGCGGAGAGCGGCCGCACCGCCCTCCTCCAGAGGGTGTCGGACCTGTCGGGCGAGATCGCTCCGGCGCTCAGCGCCGCCGATCTCGGCCTCGCCGATCTCGATCGCGCCGCGGAGACCTGCGCCGACCGGATCGCCGCTCTGGGGCAAGCCTACGCGGCGCTCCTCGCACAGCAGGCCGGCTACGAGGCGCAGCTTGGCGCCCTGGCCCCGGAACGGGCGGTGGCCGCCTCCCTCCGTGAGACCGAGGCCCGCGCAGCGTCGAGGGCCCGCACGGAGGCGGCGGAGCGGCAGGCACGGCTCGGACAGGCCCGCGCCGCCCGCGCCGGCCTCCTCGGCGGCGAGGCGACCGGCGCCCACCGAACGCGGCTCAACAACGAGCGCCGCGGGGCGCGCGAGGCGCTCCAAGCCGCGCAGGCCGCCGGCGCCGAAGCCGCCCGCGCGCTGACGGGTGCCGTCACCGAAGCCTCCGCCGCCGCCGCGGCCCTGGAGCGCGCCGCCGCCCGCCACGCGGCGGCGGAGGCCGCTTTCACGCAGGCCTGCGGCGACCGCGGGCGCGAGGCGGTGGCCGCCCTGCTCGCGGTTCCCGCCGAGTCGCGCGAGGCGCTGCGCGGGCGGATCGAGGGGCTCGGCCGCGAGGAAGCCGAGGCGATGACCGCCCTCGCGACCCGCCGCGCCGACGTCGAGGCGCTGAGCACCGAGGTCGGGATCGACGTCCCCGCCGCGCAGGCCGAGGCGGCGCGGCTCGCAGACGCCACGGCGCAGGCGCAGCAGCGCCTCGGCGCCCTCGACGCGGAACTGCGCCGGGACGAGGCCGCCCGCGCCAAGGCGGCCGACCTCGCGCGGGAGATCGAGACGGCACGGGCCGAGCTCGCGACCTGGCATCGGGTCGAGGAGGCGATCGGCTCGGCCGGCGGCGACCGCTTCCGCCGCTTCGCGCAGGGGGTGACGCTCGATCACCTCGTCCACCTCGCCAATGACCAGCTCAAGGCGCTCAGCCCGCGCTACCGCCTCGCCCGCAGCGCCGGTGCCGACCTCGCCCTCCACGTGGTGGATCGCGACATGGGCGACGAGCGCCGGGCGACCCGCAGCCTGTCCGGCGGCGAGCGCTTCCTCGTCTCGCTGGCGCTGGCGCTCGCCCTGTCGGGCCTAGAGGGACGGCAATCCTTCGTCGACACGCTCTTCATCGACGAGGGCTTCGGCTCCCTCGATGCCGAGACCCTCGACCTCGCGGTGGACGCCCTGGAGACGCTTCAGGGCCGCGGTCGCAAGGTCGGCGTCATCACCCACGTCGCGGGGATGATGGAGCGCATCGCCGTGCAGATCCGCGTGGAGAAGCGCGGTTCCGGGCGCAGCGTCGTCCGCGTGGTGGACCGCGGGTGTGCCGTCGTTTGAGGCAACGCGGTCGCTGCTTCGTTCATAGGCACCGGTGCATCCGCCGACGGCACAACGTGGCCGCGTATTCCCCTCCCCCTCGGTTCGTCGGCGGATCTGAGTTGGCACGCCCTCTGCATAGGTGAGGGCGCTGCCCCTGGGCAGCGGGCGGGGCAACGGCGCCTCGCGCTCGGACGGCGCGTGTCCGGACACACTCTCCCGCATGAACGGCCCCGCCCGGTGTCCCGAGCGGCGTCTTCGAGCCCTACGAGCACGCCGATGGCTTCCTTCAAGACCGTGATGAAGTCGGGCCACCCCCCGACCCTGTTCGCCGCGTTCCTCTACTTCGATTTCTGCTTCGCGATCTGGGTGCTCAACGGCGCCATGGGTCCGTTCATCACCGAGACCTACGGGCTCACCCCGGCCCAGACCGGCTTCATGATCTCGCTGCCGATCCTGGCCGGCGCGATCATGCGCTTCCCGCTCGGCGTGCTGGCCCAATACATCGGCCGCAAGAACGCGGCGCTGACGGAGATGGGCGTCATCGTCCTGGCGATGGCCTACGGCTTCTTCTTTGTCTCTTCCTACAACGACGTGCTCGCCATGGGCGTGCTGCTCGGCATCGCCGGCGCCTCCTTCGGCGTGGCGCTCTCGCTCGGCTCGGGCTGGTTCCCGCCGGAGCACAAGGGGCTCGCCATGGGCATCGCCGGCGCCGGCAATTCCGGCACCGTGCTCGCCGTTCTGTTCGCGCCGCCGCTGGCGCAGTCCTTCGGCTGGCAGGCGGTCTACGGTTTCGCCGGCCTCGTGATGATCGTGCCGATCCTGGTGATGATCTTCCTCGCGAAGGAGCCGCCGGACTGCCACGGCCAGACCTTCAAGGAGCACGTCTCCTGCCTCTTCACCAAGGACGGCTGGGCCTTCTCGCTGATCTACGTCATCACCTTCGGCGGCTTCATCGGCCTGTCGAACTTCCTTCCGACCTTCTTCTACGAGCAGTTCGCGGTGACGAAGGTCGAGGCCGGGCGCCTGACGATGCTCGCTGCCCTGATGGGCTCGGGCATCCGCATCCTCGGCGGCTACTTCGCCGACCGGATGGGCGGCATCCTCGTCCTCTCCCTGGTGCTGCTGGCGGCGATCGGCTCGTTCCTGGCGCTGACCGCCACGCCCTCGCTCGCCGTGACGACGCTGCTGTTCATGCTCTGCTTCGCCGCCCTCGGCGCCGGCAACGGCGCGCTGTTCCAGCTCGTCCCCCTGCGCTGGCCGACCAACACCGCCGTGGCCGGCTCGATGATCGGCGAGGTCGGCGCCCTCGGCGGCGCGATCCTGCCCAACGTGATGGGCTTCTCGAAGCAGTATACCGGCGGTTTCGCCTCCGGCTTCGTCGTCTACGCCGTGTTCACCGGCCTCGTGCTCGGCTGCCTGTTCCTGTGGCAGCGCAAATGGGTCGGCGCCTGGGTCGGACCGCGCGGCAAGGTGCTCGACCAGCCGGCCCCGGCGCAGGTCGAGGCCGCGGGCCGGATGGAACCGGCGGGCGCGTGACGCCGAAGCATCGATTTCGTGACGAACGGGGGGCCTTGCGGCCCCCCGCTTGCGTTCGAAGCGAATCTCAGGGGCAAGACACCGACTGGTTTCCGGTCGATCGAGCGGGTTTCGCCCTACTACGTCATCGCGAGGCGAAGCCGAAGCGATCCAGGGCGTGACCTTTCCGGAAGGGTCGCGCCCTGGATTGCCACGGCTTCGCCTCGCAATGACGGCGGAGAGACCGAAGCGATCGACCGGAAGCCGGTTCAGAGCCCGTCCCGCGTCACCGTCGCGAAGGTGAGGAGATCGACCCCCGCCGCGCCGGCGCGCAGCAGCACGCGGGCGGCGGCATTGCCCGTGGCGCCCGTCGTCGTCACGTCGTCGATGAGGAGCAGGCGCCGCCCCGCGATCCGCGCGCGCCCGGAATCGGTGACGCGGAACGCGCCCTGAAGGTTCTCGGCGCGCTGGTGGCGCGTCAGGCCGACCTGGGGCCGGGTCGCCTTCACGCGGGCAAGGGCCTGCAGGTCGCAGGGCTTGCCGCTCCGTCGGCCGATCTCGCGGGCCAGGAGCGCAGATTGATTGAAGCACCGCCGCCAGAGACGCAGACCGTGCAGCGGCACCGGCAGGATGAGCTCGGCCTCTTCCAGCAGCTCGCTCCCGGCGGCGGCCATCATCCGGGCCATGGTGCGGGCGAGGTCGAGACGGTCGCCGTATTTGAGGCGGTGAACGAGGTCGCGCGCCGTCCCGTCATAGATCGCGACCGCCCTGGCGCGCCCGAAGACCGGCGGCTCGGCGATGGCGCCGGGAGAGATCAAGCCGCCGATTCCGAGGTCGAGGGCGAAGGGCGTGCCGAGCCGTTCGCAGTAGGGACGCTCGATCAGGCGGAGCCCGCTCCAGCAGGCGGCGCAGAGAGCGTGGGGTTGTCCGGTGGCCGCCCCGCAAGCGACGCAGGTGGGCGGATAGACGAGGCCGACGGCCGACGAGGCGAGGCGCCGCAGACTCTCCCGGAAGACGGGGAGACCGGGCGCCATCGGCCGTCGGTCGCTTCGAGCCGGCGGCGTCAGCGCGCGCCGGCCCCCTGATCGCCTTGACGGGCTGCCTTGTCCGCCTTGTCCCTCTTGTTCGCCTCGTGCCGTCCGACGGCGCATCCGGCCGCGGCGCCGAGGATGCCGTGCCCGGCCATATGTCCCGCAATGCCCCCCACCGCGGCGCCCTTCAGGCACCCCTTGGCCTCGGCGGTGCTGGCCAGCGCGACGGCGGCGAGGATCATCGTGGCGCGGATCACAATCCGTGTCATCTTCCGTCTCCTTGGAGCGACGGGCGAACGAAATCGACGAGCAAACGAAGATACCTGATCTCCGTTCCAGGTCATTTCGCCGCCGAATGATCGTGCAGCCGGCCGGACCACGGGAACGTTCCGTGCCCAGCCAGGGGGTCCGCCGGCGCGCGGACCGGACCGGGTTTCCACCCTGGCCGCGGCGCCCTCGAAGCCCCATCTGCTCACCCGATGAACGAGTCCGCCCCCCTGTTTGATCCCGCCCTCATCCGCCGGCGCATCGCCCGTGCGCGGAGGGCCGGCTTTGCCGGATTCCTCGTGGAACGGATGATCGAGGATCTGGAGGATCGCCTGGCGGCGGTGACGCGCCCCTTCGCCCTCGGCCTCGATCTCGGCACGCCCGTGCCCACCCTCTCCGAGCGGTTGCGGACGAGCGGCCGGGTGGAGCGAATGGTCCGGCTCGGGCCAACCCCCGAACCCGACGGAGCAGTCGTCGGCGATCCTGAGCTTTTGCCGTTCGGCGGAGGCGCCGGGTTCGATCTCGCGGTGTCGGTCCTGGCGCTCCAGCACGTCAACGATCTGCCCGGCGCCCTGCTGCAGCTGCGTCGCGCGCTCAAGCCCGACGGCCTGCTGCTGGCCGGCCTCCTCGGCGGTTCGACGCTCACCGAATTGCGCCAAGCCTTCCTTCAGGCGGAGAGCGAGACGGAAGGGGGCGTGAGTCCGCGCGTCGCCCCCTTCGCCGAGCTGCGCGACCTCGGCGGCCTGCTCCAGCGCGCGGGTTTCGCGCTGCCGGTGGTGGATGCGGAGACGATCACCGTCCGCTACGGCGACCCGTTCTCGCTGATGCGCGACCTGCGCGCCATGGGCCTGACCAACGCCCTGCACGATCGCCGCCGCACGCCCCTGCGCCGGGCCACGCTGATGCGCGCCGCCGCCATCTACGCCGAGCGCTTCTCCGATCCGGACGGGCGGCTGCGCGCCACCTTCGAGATCCTGTGGCTGTCGGGCTGGGCGCCCCACGAGAGCCAGCAGAAGCCGCTGCGGCCCGGCAGCGCCAAGACGCGGCTCGCCGACGCGCTCGGCGCCGCCGAGCACCGGCTGCCGATCAACGGAGAATCATCATGAAGGAGCCGAGTCCGTCCCATCCAATCACCATCACGCCCCACCCGAACCGCGTGCGCGTGGAACTCGGCGGGCGCGTGATCGCGGAGACGTGGGACGCGTTGGAACTGCGCGAGGCGCGCTACGATCCCGTTCTCTACATCCCCCGCGAGGACATCGCCGCGGACATGCTCGTCCCCAATCCGCGGCGGACCTACTGTCCGTACAAGGGCGAGGCCTTCTACTTCGACGTCGCGGCCGGTCGCGAGACCCGCGCGGCGGCGTGGTCCTACGAGAATCCGTTTCCGGCCGTGGCCCAGATCCGCGGCCACGTCGCGTTCTACCCGGACCGGGTCGACATCATCGAAGCGTGAGGCTCGGCCTCACCCCTCCACCTGCGACCAGAACCCGGACTTGCGCCCGTGCGCCTTGCGCAGGCGCGCCACGTAATCCGCGTGGTTCGGCGTGAGGTCGCCCGGCGCCAGGTCCCGCGCGAGTTCGCCGAGGCGCGTCAGGTGGCGGGCACCGTGGCCGTAGGCGGGCGAGCGGCCACGCTCGAGGATGTCGTCGATGAGCGCGCGGTAGAGAATGCTCGCCGCCAGCGGATGGTCCGGCTCCAGCGCCTCGGCAGCCGGGGCGAGCAGCTCCCAGATGCGGCCCGACCATTCGTCGCGCCGCTCCAGCACCAGCCGCGCGGCGCGATCCAGGTTCGGCCAGCGGACCAGGAAGTAGAGGCCGCCATGGGGATCCTTGCGGCTCGCGGCGTGGGCGAAGGCGCGCTCCAGCGCCTCCTCGTCCTCGAAATCCGGTAGGCGCGCGAGGTAGTCGCGCAGGGCCTGAGGATCGAGGCTCCTCTCGAAGCGCGACCAGCGCAGGCCCTGCGCCTCGTCCCTGCGTCCGAGCGCGTCGAGGATGCGGATCTCGACGGCCTCGCGCTCCCGCTCGGGCCCCAGCGCGTCGACGCTGCCGGCCAGCAGATCCTCACGGGTCATGACCACCACGCCACGCTTCTGCTCGCGGCGGATCCACTCGAGGGCTTCCGCGGCGCGGCCGGCCGCGAGCAGACGCTCGGCGACGGCGACGCGGTCGGGCCGCTCGGGCGACATCTCCAGTTCGAGGGCGATGTAGGCGTCGGCGTCGCCGCGGGCATCGGCGATGACCTGGCGCAGGCGGTTCAGGCTCAAACGCTGGTAGCGCCGCTCCCACGCCTGCCCAGCCATCTCGAAGGCAGCCGGACCGCTCTTCCTCTTGGGTTGGGCGGGAAGCGCCGCGAGGGCTTCGACCAGGCGCGCATCGAGGGGGTCGAGCGCCGCCTCCGGCAGCTTCGGCAGGAGATCGACCAGCAGCGCTCCGACGAGGCCGAAGCCGTCGCGGTCGAGAGCGTCGAGGGCGCGGGTGGCGAAGCCGAGCGCGGCGTCGGCCGAGAGCCCCGCGGCGAGACCGGCGGCGGCTTCCGCGGCGGCCTCGTAGAGGGCGTGCACCTGCCCGCTCGAATCGTCGACCCGCTCCAGCGTCGCGTCCGCGCTCCGCAGGAAGCGCAGCAGCCGGTCGAGGGCCATCCCGGTGTCGAGCGGCTTCAGGTCGGAAAGGATGGTCGCGAGCGTGGCGTCGAGGTCGGCGGTGAAGGCCCTGCGCTTCTGCCAGTCGATGTAGCCGCGGGCCTTCTCCAGCGCCGAGAGGCGGCGGTCGATCAGCGCCGCCACCCGTTCGGGCCCCTGGAGCGCGGCGAGCGCAGCGCTCACCCGCTTCTTGAAGGCGGCGCTTTGGCCCACTTCTTCAAGGATCAGGGCGATGAGCCGCTCCTGGCTGAGCGCGGCGAGGCTGTCCGCGGTCGGCGTGGTGCTGCGCGACTTCTTCTGCGGCTTCGGTTCAGCCGGCGCTCTCGCCGACGCCGCGCTCTCGACTGCCGCTTTGGCTCGCCGCGCCATCGCTCCCAACCCCCTCCGAGCCCGAGGCCCGGTCAGGGTCCGAGCAGATCGATCAGGAAGGGGATCAGCGGCAGGTCGGCCGGCGGCATCGGCAGGTCGCGCAGGGCCCCCGGGCGCACCCAGCGCAGCGCCTGCGCCTCGCGGGACTGCGGAACCCCTTCCCAGCGCCGGCAGATGTAGAGCGGCATGAGCAGGTGGAAATCCGGGTAGGCGTGGCTCGCGAAGGTGAGCGGTGCGAGGCAGGGCTCCTTCACCGCGATGCCGAGCTCCTCGGCGAGTTCGCGGATCAGCGTCTCCTCCGGCCGCTCGCCGGCCTCGACCTTGCCGCCGGGAAACTCCCAGAGGCCGGCCAGCGTCTTGCCCTCGGGGCGCTCGGCCATCAGCACCCGGCCGTCGGCGTCGACGAGCGCCGCCGCGACGACGAGCACCAGCTTGACGGGCGGGCTCATCGGCCGATCGCGAACACGGCGTCGACCTCGGCCGAGGTCTCGATCGTCCCGGCCTCGACCGGCACGGCGGTGCGGCCGCGGGGGGCCGCGGCCTTCATGGCGAGACCGTAGGGCATCGGGCGGGGCGACTCGGCCCGCGGCGGCGACTCGATCGAGAGCACGGTGCCGAGCTTGACCCCAGTCGCTTCGGCAATGCGCTCGGCCTGGGCCTTCGCGTCCTTCACGGCGGCGACCTGCACGGCGGCATCCGCCGAGGCCGGGTCGCGCAGGCCGAAGCTGATGCCCTCGATCCGGTTGGCGCCGGATTCGAGGGTGCGCCGCATCAGTTCGCCGAGCTTGCCCATCTCGGCCAAGCGGACCCGCACCCGGTTGCCGGCCGTGTAGCCGTCGTCCCGCTCGCCCATCGTTCCGTCGGGCAGGCGGACATTCTTTGTCCGCGGCTGCAGGGTGATCGAGGAGGTGCCGATATCGGCCTCCGCCACGCCCATCGCCTTCGCCGTCGCGACGATGCCCTTTGCGGCCTGGCTCGCGGCGTCGAGGGCGGCGGCGGGCGTCGCGCCGCGACTCTCGACGCCGATCTCCACCGAGGCAAAGTCCGGCGCGATCTCCTGGGAGGCGCGGCCGATCACCCGGATGCGACCGGGCTCGTCGTCGGCCGCGGCCGGTGCGGTGGCAACTGCGAGGAGCAGGAGGGAAGCGGCGGGGGCCAGGAACTTCACGAGCGGTAGTCCCCATTGATGGCGACGTAGGCCTTGGTGAGGTCGCAGGTCCAGACCCGGGCGCGGCCCTGGCCGAGGCCGAGATCGACCCGCACGGTGATCTCGGGCCGCCGCATCACCGCGCTCGCCGCCTCTTCGCTGTAATCGGGGTCGCGGGCGCCCTGCACCGCGACGCGCACGTCGCCGAACCAGATCGCGAGGCGGTCGCGGTCGGCGGGCTCGCCGGCCTTGCCGACGGCCATCACCACGCGCCCCCAATTGGCATCCTCGCCGGCCACCGCCGTCTTCACCAGGGGCGAGTTGGCGATCGACATCGCGATGCGGTGGGCGGAGGGATCGCTCTCGGCGCCCTCGACCTCGACGGTGACGAGCTTGTTGGCGCCCTCCCCGTCGCGGGCGACGAGCTGCGCGAGTTCGATCAGGAGGTCGTCGAGGGCAGCGCGAAAACCGTCGAGCCGCGGGTCGTCGGCGCGGGTGATCGCCGTATTGCCCGCGGCGCCGGTGGCGAAGAGCAGCAGCGTGTCGGAGGTCGAGGTGTCGCCGTCCACCGTCACGCAGTTGAACGACGTCTTGGTGCCCTCGCTGAGCAGCTCCTGCAGCACGTCCTGCGACAGAGCCGCGTCGGTGAACGCGAAGGAGAGCATCGTCGCCATGTCGGGGGCGATCATGCCGGCCCCTTTGGCGATGCCGTTGATCGTCACCGCCACGCCGCCGATCTCGACCCGGCGGGTGGCGAGCTTCGGGAAGGTGTCGGTCGTCATGATGGCCTGGGCCGCCTGCGCCCAGGCCTCGGCGCCGCCCTCGGCGCGGGCGGCGCACTCGGCCAGAACGCCTTCGAACTTGCGTGCGTCGAGCGGCTCGCCGATCACGCCGGTGGAGGCGATCATCACTGCCTCCGGGGCGCAGGAGGCCGCCCGGCCGGCGATCTCGGCGGTGAGCGTCACCGCCTCGCGGCCCTTCATCCCGGTGAAGGCGTTGGCGTTGCCCGAATTGACCACGAGCGCCCGCGCGCCCTTACGGGCCGTCAGCGCGTCCCGGCACCAATCCACCGGCGCGGAGGGGCAGCGCGAGCGGGTGAACACGCCCGCGACCTGAGTCCCCTCGTCCAGGGCGACGTAGAGCACGTCGGTGCGGTTCTTGTAGCGGATCCCGGCCTGCGCGGTGGCGAGGCGCACGCCCGCGATCTCCGGCAGCGACGGCGACGTGGCGGGGGCCAGGGGAGAGATTTCGGTGGATGACATCGGTCGTCGGCTCCGTCTCGTACCCGTTCTCGCCCGTTCGGCCGCGTCGAGAGGCGCGGCCTCGCACGCGGAGGCGACACGGGCATGAAGCTTCGTGAAGCTTGAGGTCGCGGGCCGCTGTCTTGCGCCCGGCGCGCCCCACGTCAACACGCGGCGGTCGGTTGAGGTTGGCGAAACCTCTGCCGCCTCGGGGAATCTCGCAGTCGCTCAACCAGGGAAGTGGCCGGCCCGTATCGGATCAGAGGGTACGAGCGGCACAACTTGCGATAGGCAAGACGAGCCCGAGTCTTGTCGCGTGATGCGGGGTGTGTCCCGTATGGAGCATAGGCCCTGTCATCGCTCTGTGATGCTTGAATGCCTTGGGCGATCTGCGTAACCTAGAATGATGCAGCGCACCCAAGACCGTGAGCACGCGACCATCGACCCGGCTGCCGCTCGCGCGGACGGCGCTGTCGGCGGCAACGGGACGCCGCGCAGTTGCTACGGTGTGCAGGTTTTGGTCGCGGGGCGCCGCAAACAGTGGCGCGACGAGATCAACGGGCAGATCCGCCGCGCGGGCTACAGTGCGATCACCGTCGATTCGGCCGTCGATGCCCTCACCGTGCTCGTGCTCGGACTGCCGGTCGACGTCCTCGTGACCGATGCCGAGCTGCACGGCTCGCTCGGACTCAGCGAGCTCGCGGCCGAGGCACGGGCGCTCCGCCCGAATCTCGGCATCGTCGTCGCCTGCGACTCGGCGGTCAGCGACTGCGCCGACCTCGTGCCGGCCGACGCGCTGCTGGTGCCCTGCCCGAGCGAGGAGGAGGCGGTCGCCTGCTCGGTGCGCGAGGCGCTGGCCGCCCGCGCCGTCTGACAACTCCCTCCGCCGCGCGAACCCGCGACGATCGGGCTCGTACCCGACGGCCGGCCCCGTGTGGCAGCCTCGGAGACGGAGGAGACAACGCCATGACGATTCGCCGCCGGGACTGCCTCGCGATGATCGCCGTTCTCGCGGCGGGCCGCGCCCATGCCGCGGAGACCGGCCCGGCGGCCGCCTTCGCCTTCGACAAGCCGGAGGGCGGCAGCCTTCCGCTCTCGGCCTATGCCGGCAAGCCCGTCCTGATCGTGAACACCGCCACCGCCTGCGGCTACGCCCCGCAATTCGTCGGCCTCCAGGGGCTGTGGACCCGCTTCGGCGAGCGGGGCCTCACGGTGATCGCGGTGCCCTCCCCCGATTTCGGCAATCAGGAGCCCCTCGACGGTCCCGCCATCGCCGAGGCCGCGCGGAAGAACCACGGCGTCACCTTCCCGGTCGCGGACAAGACCCATGTCCGCGGACCCGCCGCGCATCCGTTCTACCGCTGGGCGGCGGAGCAGAAGCCGGGGCAGAGCCCGCAGTGGAACTTCCACAAATACCTGATCGGCCGCGACGGCACCCTGCGCGCCGCATTCGCGACCCAGGTCGATCCGAGCGATCCGCGCGTCGTCAGCGCGATCGTCGCGGAGCTGGGTCAGGCCTGAGCCGGGGGCCTTCGGGCGTGCCTCGCCGTCACCGGCCGGGCACGTCGGCCGGCGGCAGCATTCCCCGTTCGACCCGGGCCGGCGGCAGCGGACGCCGTGCGCGCGGCCCGTGGAGACGCTCCGTCCGCTCCACGGCGCGCGGCGGCGCGGACGGGTAATTCGAGGCGAAGGGGTTCGGCGGCACGCCCTGGGCCAGGACGGGTGAGGCCGCGAGGCAGAGACTCGCGACGGCGAAGACGGTGCTCGGACGCATCGGCAGCGGAATTCCGGTCGGTGGGACTCGCGCCCGAACGGGGCGCGTCCCCACATGCCACCGGGCCGCGTCATCTTTGCGGCCGGACAGATCGAGCCGAAGATCGCGCCATGGAACCGCACAGCTTCGAACGGGACGGCATCGTCTACGAGGTTCGCTTCGAGCAGACGCCGGACGGCTGGATCGCCCGCATTCAGCCGGAGGACGGTGCGCAGGCGCATGTCTTCGCCTTTCCCAACGGCGTCGGCTTCGATCCGGACGACGTGCGCGGCTCGCTGATCGCCGGCTGCGAGGCTGCGGTGGCGCGCATCCCGCGCCGGGCGCCGACGCGGCATTGAGGCCGGGGAAACGGAACCTCCGGCATTTCGACCAGTTCGGGCTCCAGCACGCGAGAGCAATGCGCGCCGGAAACGAACGGGATTTTTCGCGATGACCGAAGTGACCTATCACATCGTCGAGCACGACGGCGGCTTCGCCTACAAGGTCGGGGACGTCTTCTCCGAAACCTTCCCGAGCCGCCAGGAGGCGCTCCAGGCGGCCCAGGCCGCGGCCGCGGAGCAGCAGGTGCCGGGTTCGACCGAGGGCATCCGCTACCAGGACGGCAGCGGGCAATGGCACGACGAGACCGCGCAGGGCAGCGACCGGCCGGTCGCGCGGGTCGCGGAAGACTGACGCCTCAGCCGTCGAGGGTAATGAGCCCGACGCTGCCGCCCGCCGCCGCGGTGTTGATGGTCAGCGTCCGCTCGATGGCGAAGCGGGCGAGGTAGTGGGGTCCGCCGGCCTTCGGGCCGGTACCGGAAAGACCGGTGCCGCCGAAGGGCTGGCTGCCCACCACCGCGCCGATCATGTTGCAATTCACGTAGACGTTGCCGTGCGGCAGGGCCTCGGCGATCCGCTCCGCCGCCTCCTCGATGCGCGAGTGAATGCCGAGGGTGAGCCCGTACCCGCCAGCCCGGATCTCGTCCACGACCCGCGCGAGGCCGTCCGCCGGGTAGCGGACGACGTGGAGGATCGGCCCGAACACCTCTTCACGCAGGTCGGCGACCCCGCCGATCTCGAAGATGTGGGGCGCCACGTACAATCCGCCCGGTGCCCGACCGGCGAAGTGCGGGCGCGCCGAGGCGGACAGGGCGGCGACATGTGCGTCGAGCCGCTCCCTGGCCTCCGCGTCGATGACCGGACCGAGATCGGTGGCGAGATCGTGGGGATCGCCGACCGCGAGCTCCCGCGCCGCGCCGGCCACCGCCGCGATCATCCGGTCGGCCACGTCCTCCTGCACCAGGAGCAGGCGCAGGGCTGAGCAGCGCTGGCCGGCGGAGCGGAAGGCCGAGGTGACCACGTCGTCGGCCACCTGCTCGGGCAGCGCCGTGGCATCGACGATCATCGCGTTGATGCCGCCGGTCTCGGCGATCAGCGGCAGGATCGCGCCGGCGCGGGCGGCGAGCGCCCGGTTGATCCGCCGCGCGGTCACGGTCGAACCGGTGAAGACGACGCCGGAGAGCGCCGGATGCCCGATCAGCGCGGCTCCGGTCTCGGGGCCGCCGGGAACGAGATGCAGGGCGCTGCCCGGAATGCCGGCCCCCTGCAGCAGCCGCACGGCGAGATCCGCCACCAGCGGCGTCTGCGGCGCGGGCTTCGCGACGACGGCGTTGCCCGCCATCAGCGCCGCCGCGACCTGCCCCGTGAAGATGGCGAGCGGGAAATTCCAGGGCGAGACCGCGACGAACACGCCCCGCCCGACGAGACTCAGGCTGTTCGCCTCGCCCGCCGGGCCGGGCAGGTTCTCCGGCTCGGAGAAGAGGTCACGCCCCTGCGCCGCGTAGTAGCGCAGGAAGTCGATCGCCTCGCGCCACTCGGCCAAGGCATCGTCGAGGGTCTTGCCGGCCTCCGCCTGCAGCAGGTGAAGGAGCCGGCCCTGCTCCCGCAAGAAGGCCTCCGCCGCCCGCTCCAGGCAGGCCGCCCGCTCGCGGGCCGGCGTCGCGGCCCAGGCGGGAAAGCCGCGGGCGGCGGCCTCCATGGCGAGGGAAGCGGTGGCGGGATCCGCCTCGACGACGCTGCCGAGCGTGACGCCGTCGATGGGGCTCGCCACCGGCCGGGCGCGGCCGGCCCCGGTGGCGCCGTCGATGATCGGCGCGGCCTCGGCGGGGCCGGCGGCGGCCGCGACGGCCTCGGTCAGCCGCCGGAGCGACGCGCCGTCCCCGAAGGCGAGTCCCGGCGAGTTGCGTCGCCCGCGCCCGAACAGGTCGCGCGGGAGCGGGATCTTCGGATGCCGGGCCTGCGAGGGCATCTCGACCAGGATCTGGGGCCGGGCGAGAAGCTCGGCCACCGGCACCGCGGGATCGGCGGCGCGGGCGACGAAGGAGGAATTCGCGCCGTTCTCCAGAAGGCGGCGGACGAGATAGGCGAGCAATTCGCGGTGGCCGCCGACCGGCGCGTAGACACGCTGGCCGATGCCGGGCGCCCGCTCGGCAAGCCGCTGGTAGAGCGCCTCGCCCATCCCGTGCAGGCGCTGGAACTCGAACCCCGCCTCCTCGGCGGCCGGCCGGTCGATGTGCCCGGCGAGGCCGAGCACGCTCGCCACAGTCAGCGCGTTGTGCGTGGCGAATTGCGGGTAGAGCCGCGGGCGGTGGGCGAGAAGGCGCCGGGCGGCGGCCAAATAGTTCAGGTCAGTCATCGCCTTGCGGGTGAAGACGGGATAGTCGGTCGTGCCCTGCGTCTGGGCGAGCTTCACCTCGGTGTCCCAGTAGGCGCCCTTGACGAGGCGCACCATCAGCCGGCGGTCGTACCGCTCGGCGAGCGCGGCGACGTGGTCGATCAGCGGCAGGCAGCGCTTCGAATAGGCCTGGATCGCGAGGCCGAACCCGTCCCAGCCGGCGAGCGCCGGGTCGGCCAGCACGGCGGCGAAGACGTCGAGGGAGAGTTCGAGCCGCTCCGCCTCCTCGGCATCGAGGGTGAAGTTGAGGTCGTGGGCGCGGGCGTCGCGGGCAAGGTCGCGCACCACCGGAACCAGCTCGGCCATCACCCGCGCGGCTTGCGTCGGCGCGTAGCGCGGATGCAGCGCCGAGAGCTTGACCGAGATACCCGGCCGGGCCGGCAACGGCGCGTTGCCGGCCTCGCGGCCGATCCGCGCGATGGCGCGGACATAGGCCTGGCGGTAGCTCTCCGCGTCGTCGGCCGTGCGGGCGCCCTCGCCCAGCATGTCGAACGAGTAGCGCGACCGCCGGGCGGCGCCCGAGCCGGCGCGCTTGAGCGCCGCGCCGATCTCCTCGGCCAGCACGAACTGGCCGCCCATCACCCGCATCGCCCGGTGCGCCGCCGCGCGCACGGCCGGGCGGCCGAGGCGGCGGACCATGCCGCCCAGCGTCGCCTCGGGCGTGTCCTGCGGGCCGACGATGCGGGCGCCGAGACCGAGCGCCCAGGACGCGGCATGGGCGAGCCCGCTCTCCGAGCGCACCGCGTGGTGGGCGAAATCGCCCTCGCGCAGCTTGTCGGCGATCAGCCGGTCGGCGGTGGCCGGGTCGGGCACCCGCAGCAGCGCCTCGGCGAGGCTCATGAGGGCGAGGCCCTCGCGGGTCGTCAGGGCGTATTCCCGCAGCAGGGCCTCGACCGCACCGTGGCCGGCATCCGCGCGGATCGCCTCGATCAGGTCCGAGGCGAGGCGATCGACCGCCGCCTCCGCGCCGGCCGGGAGCGGCGCCTCGCGCAGCAGCGCTTCGGCCAGGGCGGCGTCATCCGGAGCGTAGGGAGCCTGAAAGCGGGGAGCGGACATGGGGCCCTGGACCATGGGAGAGAGTAGCACCCTCTCTGTCTTCCGACAGGCCGATTTTCTGCCTCCCGACGTCAGCGACTTCGACCCGTTTCGCCGTTCCGGCGCCAACGACTCTCAGAACCTGTTTCACTCGATCTCTTCGACACCGAGGCGACTCGAAGGCGCGATCGTTCCAGTCCTGCCCCTCATCCTGAGGTGCGGAGCGAAGCGAAGCCTCGAAGGAGGGCTCCAGATGTCGCGCGATCCCCGAAGCCCTCCTTCGAGGCTGCTTCGCAGCACCTCAGGATGAGGGGGTTTGATCGGATCAGCCAGTCAGCAAGCTGTCAGGGCCTGACGCCGGGCGGGCTGATGTCGAGGGGCGGCGCCTCCGGTGCCGACGGGACCGGCTCGGCGTCCATGCGGGCGCGGCGGGCGGCCTCCTCCGCCTCCCGCAGGCGGGCTTGGCGCGTCGCCTCCTCGGCGGCCTGCTGCGCCTTGATCCGGGCCTGCCGCGCCGCCTCCTCGGCCGCGACCCGCGCGCGGTCCATCTCGATCCGGGCGCGGCGGCGCTGGCGCTCGCTCTGGTCGGCGTCGAACAGCTCGATCTTCTCGAGTTCGCGTTGGAGGACGAGGGCGGCGAGCCCGGTGGTCAGCGGCGCCGTATCGAGCCGCCGCTCGGGCGCCGTGAGCGGGCCGGCGAACCCGAGCTGGATCGAGGGCGACGCCCCGGACCAGCCCTTCGGCCCGGCCGCCGCCGTCAGGGCGCCGCGGGCGTCGAGGCTCCGGTTGCGCAGATCGACCTGAAGCGTGCCGTTCCAGCGCGCCGGACCGAGATCGATTCCGAACGGCCCCGTGCGCAGCGTGCCGCTCGACAGGGTGAAGGCCGCGGAGACCGGTCCCTTCGCCCGGAGCGGTCCGGTCGAGAGCTCTTCCGACACGAGCGCCTGGAGCCGGCCCTCGCGCAACGGATCGTCCTCGATCAGAGCCTTGCCGAGCGCCCGGTCGAGGGCGCCCGCGTCGGCGCCGGGGAGCACGAGGTCGGCAAGCCGAATCTCGCCGTTGCCCGAGAGGTCGTTCGCCAGGGCGGCCACGCTCACGCCGGTGGCGCCGAACCGCAGGGTCGCCGAGAGCCGGCCGGCGATCGGCCCGGTCCCGATCAGTCCGGAGAGATCCGCGCCGTCGAGGCTCCCCTCGCCCGACAGCGCGGCGCCGCCCGCGGGCCGGGCCAGGGTGACGGTGCCGCCGAGCCGTCCTCCGGCGAGTCCGGCCGTGAGGTCGCGCAGGCTCAGCGCGTCGCCCTCGCGCACCAGCGTCACGCTCGCCGCCTCAGCGACGAGGCCCCGGCCGAGATCCAGCTGCCCGATCTTGAGGCCGAGACTGACTCGAGGCTGGGCCGGCACGGCGGTGAAGCGCCCGCTGCCGTCGGCGGGCAGCACCGTCGCCGCCGCGAGCGCCGGCAGGGACAGACGACTGAGCGTCGCGGTACCGGTGAGCGCGCCGTCCGGCGCGCGGTCGAGGGCGGCGGTGAGATCGCCCCCCGCCACCTGCCCCGTGACATCGGCATGCAGAGTCGCGTTCCGGCGCGACAGGTCGACGGTGAGCGACGCGGGCAGCGGCCCGGCCGGCGGAGCGGCGCTGCCGGCGAGGATCAGGAAGGGCGTGAGGTCGGGTGCCTGCACCCGCATCGCACCGCCGGTCGGAGGACGGTCGAGGGCGTCGAGCAGGATCGGGCGCGCGGTCGAGAGGACGAGGCCGGCGAGATCGCCCTCGACGTCGAGGGCGAGCGGCGCGCCGTCCTGGCCGCCCTGGACCGCGGAGCGGGTCCCGGTCAGCCGCAGCCGCCCGGGCTGGCGCAGGGCGGCGATGTCGTCGCGGCCGAACCAGCGGCCGGTCCTCGGCGTCGTCAGCGTGGCATCGAGGCGGTCGATCCGTCCGACGCGGGTCAGGAGCGCGAGGTCGAGATCGCCCTCGCCCGCCCGGCCCTTGGCGCGGGCACGCAGCGCATCCGCTTCGCCCGATTCGCGCTCAAGGGTCAGGTCGAGGGCGAGCCCGCTCTGGCGGAAGCTCTGCGGCAGGAGGCGGGCCTCGGGCAGGAAGCCGCGCTCCAGCAGGGCGAGCAGCGGCGCCGCCTTGCCGGCGGTCACGCGGCCCTCGATCCGGCCCGACCCGTCCGGCGCGATCCGCCCGGCGAGCTGCGCGCTCGCCCCCGCGAGGTCGGCGATGTCGAGGGTGTCGACGACGAGGCTCGCGCCGTCCGATTGCAGGCTCACTGCGATGGTGCCGTTGCCCGAATTGGCGCCGGAGGGTCCGTAGCGGACGTCGCGCGCCCGCAGCGTCAGGCCGAGATCGTGGCGGTGCAGGCCCGACATCAGGTCGCCCAGCGGCGGCAGTTCGGCGATGTCGACGCCGCTGGCGGAGAGCTGCGCGTCGAAGCGCCCGCGCCCGTTCGCGTCGGCCCGAACGTAGCGGGCATTGCCGGTGACGCGGGCTTCGCCCAGGGCGAGGCGCAGGTTGCGCAGCGAGAGGTCGCCGCCGGCCGCCGAAAGGTCGGTGCCGAGCTCGAAGGCGCGCCCGTCGAGGATCGCCGCGACGCTCGCCTCGGCGCCGATCCGGCCGAGATAGCGCCCGAGCGCCTCCGAGTTGCGGGCGGCGATGTCGAGATGGCCGGTGAAGCGGGGCGCGCCCGACAGCTCGGCCTCGCCGGTCGCCGCGACGCTCGCCGAGCCGGGCGCCGTGCCCTCGAAGCGCCGGAGCACGAGCCCGCCCGCGCGATCGAACGTGCCGCGGAACGCGACGCCGGTCCAGTCGTCCAGGCCGAGCGCCACGCTCTCGGCGGCGAGGTCGAGATCGAGCAGCATCGGCGGGGTTAGGGCGCCGGAGGACAGCCCCTGCGCCAGCAGGCCGCGCCCGCCGCCGGAGACGAGCAGGCCGTCGAGGTCGAGGCGACGGGTGCGGAGCGTCAGACCAAGACGGGCCTCGCGCAGGTCGACGCGGCCGCTGCCCGAGAGCCGCGCCGCCTTGCCGCCGGGATCGAGCTCGATCTCGACCGACTTGGCCTGGGCCACGGGGCCGCGCGATTCGAACTTTGCGGCCAGGGTGAGCGGGAGGACGGCGCCGGCCGGCTGGACCGGCGGCCCGACGGTGAGGCGGGCCGTGCCCTCCGCCTCCGGCACGAGGCCGCGGCGCGCCCGGCCGCCGTCCGCTTCCTCTTCGGGCTTGAGGGCGATGCGGGCATCGAGCTCCAGGCGGGGCATCGTGTCGCCGCCGCCCGTGAGCTTCATCGAGAAGCTGCCGTCGCTGCCGGCCGTGCTGGTGGCGAGATGGAACGGGCTCCCCTTCGCCGTCCCCTCCGCCAGCCATGGGCCGGCCAGGGCCGGAGCCCGCAGCCGCAGGTTCTCGGCGGTGAACTGTTCCTGCGGCGGTGCGCCGGCCCGCGCGGTGGCGACGGCGAGGCGCCGGATGCGCAGGTCGTCGATCACGATGTCGCGCCGGAGCGCCTGCGCGTCGCGCGGCAGCAGCAGCGCCTCGTCCGAGACCGGCAGGACGAGTCGCGCGCGCTCGATCGAGGTTTGGACGAAGCGCACCTCGCCCTTGAGCAGCGGCGCGAGGGCGATCTCCGCATCGACGGTCTGAGCGTCCAGCGTCGGTCCGTCCTCCGCGCCGAGCCGGAGCCGGGCGAGGCGGAGATGCGGCGAGGGCAGCAGGCGCAGGTCGATCGCGCCCTCGCTGCGGGCACCTGCGCCGAGGGATTCTGTGAGCGTGCGGTCGATCAGCGCGCGATGGCCCGACCAGTCGATGAACGGCGGCACGGCCAGGGCCGCCACGAGGACCAGAACGACGGCGCCCGCGAGCGCGGTCAGGATATCACGCACCGTTATCGCTTCCGCCTGGCCTGCGGGCCGCAGGACTCCGTTCGCGTCTCACGCGCGTCCGAAGGGACGAAGCCTGGAGGAGGCGCGCAAAACTCCGTTCCCGCGGCCATAGCACAAGCTGCGGCCCGCCCGCACCTCGCGCTTAAGCTTCAGCCCGTCGTCAGCGCCTCGTCAGCGCCTCGTCAGCGCCGAGGGCCGTAGGCGGGACCGGCGGGCGGCGGGACGTTGAGCGGCGCACGTTGGATCTGATTGCGGACCGCGCTGTTCTCCAAGGTCTGGCGCTGCTCGAAGTTGCGGTTCTGGTTGCGGTACTCGAACCCCTCGTTCTGCCGGCTGGTGGCGCCGCGGTTTCCGGGGCTCTGCGCGAGAGCCGGCGTGAAAGCGGCGAGCAGCGTCAGGAGGGCGAGAGACGGGGCGCGCATGGCCTCGTGTCCTTCATCGGTGTCGGTTTCAGGTTGCCGGAGTGACGCGTGAGGGGGGCTGCCGGTTCCGGATCGGGTCTCGACGGCGTTCGCCTTTTGGTCCAGGGATGCGCGCATGATGCAAGAGCCTGACGCGATCCGGCCGCGCCCGTCCGACGACGATGCGCCGTCGGCCCCGACCTCCATCGCCGCCCGCGCCATGGCCGCCCTGCGGCCCGAGGGCGCCTCCTACCTCTCCGGCCTCAACCCGGAGCAGCGCCGCGCCGTGGAGGCGACGGAGGGCCCGGTGCTGGTGCTCGCGGGCGCCGGCACCGGCAAGACGCGGGTGCTGACGACGCGCATCGCCCACCTGATCGCCACCGGCAAGGCGCGGCCCTACGACATCCTCTCGGTGACCTTCACCAACAAGGCCGCCCGCGAGATGAAGCACCGCATCGGCCAGCTGATCGGGCCGGCGGGCGAGGGCATGCCCTGGCTCGGCACCTTCCACGCCATCGGCACCAAGATCCTGCGCCGCCACGCGGAGCTCGTCGGGCTCAAATCCGACTTCACGATCCTCGGCACCGACGACCAGCTCCGCCTGATGAAGCAGGTCATCGCGGACCAGAACATCGACGAGAAGCGCTGGCCGGCCCGCTCGCTCGCCCACACCATCGACGGCTGGAAGAACCGGGGCCTCGGCCCCGAGCAGGTGCCGCCGGGCGAGGCCCAGGCCTTCGCCTTCGGCAAGGGCGGGCAGCTCTACGCCGCCTATCAGGCCCGGCTCGCGACCCTCAACGCCGTCGATTTCGGCGACCTGCTGCTGCTCTGCCTCAAGCTGTGGCGCGAGAACCCGGACATCCTCGCCAACTACCAGGACCGGTTCCGCTACATCCTCGTGGACGAGTACCAGGACACCAACGTCGCCCAGTACCTCTGGCTCAGGCTGCTGGCCCAGGCGCGGAAGAACGTCGCCTGCGTCGGCGACGACGACCAGTCGATCTACGGCTGGCGCGGCGCCGAAGTCGACAACATCCTGCGCTTCGAGCACGACTTTCCCGGCGCGACGGTGGTGCGGCTGGAGCGCAACTACCGCTCGACCGGCCACATCCTCGCCGCCGCCTCCGGGCTCATCGCCAAGAACGAGGGCCGCCTCGGCAAGACGCTCCGGACCGAGGACGCGGCGGGCGAGCCTGTCACCGTGACCGGCGCCTGGGATTCGGAGGAGGAGGCGCGGCAGGTCGCCGAGTCGATCGAGTCGCTCCAGCGCAAGGGGCATCCGCTTTCCGAGATCGCGGTGCTGGTGCGGATCTCGGCGCAGATGCGCGAGATCGAGGACCGCTTCGTGCAGGTCGGCCTGCCCTACCGGGTGATCGGCGGCCCGCGCTTCTACGAGCGGGCCGAGATCCGCGACGCGCTCGCCTATCTGCGCGTCACCACCAACGGCGCCGACGACCTCGCCTTCGAGCGCATCTTCAACACGCCGAAGCGCGGGCTGGGCGATGCGACGCTCCAGACCCTGCACGCCTACGCCCGCGCCGACCGGATCCCCCTGCTGGCGGCCGCGCGCAAGCTGATCGAGACCGACGAGCTGAAGCCCCGCGCCCGCTCGATGCTGCGCGGCCTCGTCGAGAGCTTTTCGCGCTGGGTGCGGCTGGTGGAGACCAAGCCGCATCCGGAGGTCGCTCAGACGATCCTGGAGGAGTCCGGCTACACCGAGATGTGGCAGAAGGACCGCTCGGCCGACGCCGCCGGGCGGCTCGAGAACCTCAAGGAATTCGTCCGCTCGATGGAGGAATTCCCCGACATGGCCGCCTTCCTCGAACACGTCTCCCTCGTGATGGAAGCCTCCGAAGCGGAAGGGGCCGACCGCGTCTCGCTGATGACGCTGCACGCCGCCAAGGGGCTCGAATTCGACACCGTGTTCCTGCCGGGCTGGGAGGACGGCCTGTTCCCGAACCAGCGCGCCATCGACGAGAGCGGCCGGGCGGGCCTGGAGGAGGAGCGGCGGCTCGCCCATGTCGGGCTCACCCGCGCCCGCAAGCGCGCCAAGCTGTCGTTCGCCGTCAACCGGCGCATCCACGGCCTGTGGTCCTCGACCATCCCCTCGCGCTTCATCGACGAATTGCCGCCCCAGGCCGTGGACGTGATCGAGGCGCCCGCGCATTTCTCGGCCGGCGCCTCCCGCTTCGACCGCAACCCGGCGCCGTTCGGCTCTTCCTACGGTACGCCGGGCTGGCAGCGGGCGCAGGCCAACACCTCGGGCGGATTCGGGGGAGGACTCGGCGGCGGACTCGGGCAAGGCCGCGGCGGTCGCTCCGGCGGTCCGCGGGAGATCGAGGGCGAGTTGATCGCCAAATCGACGGGCAGCCCTTCCGCCTTCGAGCAGGGAGCCCGCGTCTTCCACACCAAGTTCGGCCCCGGGACGGTGGCCGGCATCGACGGCAACAAGCTCACCGTTGACTTCGACAAGGCCGGCCGGAAGATGGTGCTCGACAGCTTCCTCCAGCCCGGTTGAAGCGTCCCGCCGGCGGTCGCCGCCGGCTGCGCCGCCGCCCCAGGAGGGCGACGCCCGCGATGACTTTGGTCAGGATCGTCCCGATCCGCCGGCAGCGCCGAAAGGTGCTTGGGTCATCGCTTCTTCGTCAGCCCGTCACGCCCCCGTCGCCCGCGCTTGCAACCCTTGCGCGCCGGACGAAGCGTTGCCGTAAAGCCGCGCTCCACAGCCTTCACGTCCCGCCGTGGAACCGACTCACGGGGATTGGCTTTGCTCTTGCGTACAGATGAACGAAGATCGGCAATGTCTTCGCCGAATCGAGGGAGATGTCCGGAAGTCGAGACAGGTTGAAATCGCGAGTTTGCGAGAGTCACGCACGAGTCAAGGTGGAGTGTTGATCCATGAAGAGACGACGCGCACGGCTTGAACTGGTTGAGGACCGACCGATCCGGATGCATCGGACACGCTTCGACGAGGAACGTAATCCCGCACCCATCCAACCTCTGACAGATAAACAAGGTCAGTATCTCGACGCCCTCGCGTCATCTTCCCAAGTCATCGTCCTAGGCCCCGCCGGAACGGGCAAGACCTTCATCGCCGGCACGCGCGCTGCCGATCTTCTTCGTCAGCGCCGGATCGCCAAGGTCGTGATCACCCGCCCGAACGTCCCGTCCGGCCGCTCGCTCGGCTTCTTCCCCGGCACGCTGGAAGAGAAGATCGCGCCCTGGGTCGCGCCGCTCACCGAGACCATGAAGGAACGCATGGGTGCCGCCGCCTTCGACATCGCGGTGAAGGCCGGCGACATCGAGGTGGTGCCCTTCGAGGTGATGCGCGGGCGCACCTTCAAGAACTGCCTCGTGATCCTCGACGAGGCGCAGAACACCACGACCGCCGAGATCAAGATGTTTCTGACCCGCATCGGCGACGATTGCCAGGTCATCATCAACGGCGACGTCTCTCAGACGGACCTGCGCGAGACCTCGGGACTTCGCACCGTCATCCATCTCGTGAAGAGCCGGATGATGGCGATCCCGATCGTCGAGTTCACCCTCGACGACATCGTCCGCTCCGGCATCTGCGCCGAGTGGGTGCGGGCGTTCGAGGAGGAGCGACTTTAGCGCGCCTGATAAACGGTGCCGCGCGATGACGGGGCTCGCACCTTCCCCGTCATCGCTCGTGCATCGTCGTCAGATTTCGGCGCCTCGCTCGACGATCGCCGTCTCGACGATGTCCGCGGGTTCGTAGAGCCAGCGCCCGACGACTCCGGCCGCGATCGCTCCGGCGATCGGAGCCAGCCAGAACAGCCAGAGTTGCGCGACGTACTCCGTGCCCGCGAACAGGGCCGGTCCCGTACTGCGGGCCGGGTTCACGGACGTGTTGGTCACCGGGATCGAGATCAGGTGGATCAGCACGAGGGCGAGCCCGATCGGAATGCCGGCGAAGCCCGCCGCGGCGCCCTTCGACGTCGTTCCGACGATGATGAAGATGAAGATGAACGTCGTCAGGACCTCGGTGATCAGGCAGGCGGCGAGGCCGTATTTGCCCGGGCTGAGCTCGCCGTAGCCGTTCGAGGCGAAGCCGTTCGGGACCCAGCCCGCCTTGCCGGAGGCGATGGTGTAGAGGGTGAAGGCCGCCACCGTGGCGCCGATGACCTGGGCGACGATGTAGGGAAGGACATGCCGGCTCGCGCAGCGTCGGGCCGACCACAATCCGAGGGTGACCGCCGGATTGAAGTGGCCGCCCGAGATATGGCCGACCGCGTAGGCCATCGTGAGCACGGTGAAGCCGAAGGCGAAGGCCACGCCCAGGAAGCCGATACCGAGTTCCGGATAGGCGGCGGAGAGGACGGCAGCGCCGCATCCGCCGAAGGTCAGCCAGAAGGTGCCGAAGAATTCGGCGGTCGTCCGACGCATCGTATCGTGATCCATTGCGACACCTCTTGTGACGAGGGAGGTCGCGAGGCGCGCACCGAGCGAACGGCTTCAAGTTTGATGAGCGCGACGCGAGACCGAGTCGTCTGCGTCCGAGCCGGCCGTGACGCATCACGCGATGCATTCCACGCGCGCGTGACGCTCACAATGATCGGCGTCACCTGCCGACGTCACTCATGCGGTGTACCGCTCTCGGATGTGACCGAACGCCGCCGGCTAGAGACCGGCACGTCACTTGGGACGATGCTGTGCGAATACGCTTTCAGCCCGATCATATTGCCCAACTGTTGTGCGAGAGCGCCGATCGGACGCAGGCGGCTCGACCTGTCCGGAGAGGTCGCCCTTCGATCGCCTCGCCGGCACGCGCGATGACGAAGGCGGCACGACCCGACGTGATCGATCGAGAAGAGCATGGGACGTCAGGGCGCGACGCCCGTCCACCACGTCTCAGGCGGCGAAGCCCTTGATCCGGATCGGTCCGACGTTCTTGCCGTCCAGCAACTGACGCAGGCGCTCGACATCCTCGACGTTGTTCGAGGCCAGATCGGTGATGTCGCCGTCCACCAGCGCGTCGACGTGGCGGCAGCGGCGGCGATGCGTGCCCGCCGGGCACGAGCAGCGCAGGTAGGGCCCGTCCATCCGCTCCTCGAATTCGAGCACGTAGCGGTTGCCGGTGCTGCCGCGCATCGAGAAGCGCAGTTCGCCCGAGGGGCGGAGATCGACCATCCCCGAGGCGCGCAGCGCGCGGGCCGAGGTCGATCGGGTGAAATCGCGCCGCGGCGCCGCGACGGCCCGGATCGGCGTCAGCCCGAGGCCGCGGGCGAGGTCGGCGATGTCGGCGGCCCCCGTCTCGCGCAGGGCCGCGAGCGCGATCTCGGCGCAGGCATAGGCGTCCTCGCCCGCGTCGTGGTGCTCGAAGCGGATGCCGAGGCGCCCCGCCACCTTGGCGAGGCCGTGGCCCGCCGGATCGGGGAAGATGCGCCGGGCGATCTGCAGCGTGCAGTGTCCGGCCATGTCCGGCACCGGCTCGCCCCAGGCGGCCAGCGAGGCGGCGAGCACGCCCATGTCGAAGCCGGCATTGTGGGCGAGCATCAGCCCGCCGGTCAGGTCCGGCAGGAACTCGGCCATGACCTCGGGAAAGTTCGGGGCGTCGCGCACATCCGCCGGCAGGATGCCGTGGATGCGGATGTTTCCGGGCGAGAAGCGCATCTGCGGCGGGCGGATCAGCCGGGTCTCGCGCCGCACGACGCGACCGCCCTCGATCCAGGCGAGCCCGACCGCGCAGGCGCTGTCGCGCCGCTCGTTGGCGGTCTCGAAATCGATCGCGACGACGCTCATGGGCTGGAGATTAGGGGGCGGCGTACCGATCCCGCAAGGCACGGACGACCACACCGACGACGACACGGGCCGGAGACCTGCGCCGGATGTCGTGATCGCTATCGATGAGACGAACGCCGTTCCGGCCGGTTACCGGGCGAGACAGGGATGATCGAGGTCGTCATGAACGTGTTCTCACGCCGGGGCCTGATCGCCGCCGCGGGCGGCGTCGCGCTGGGTGCCGGCCCGGGCCGGTCGGCCGAGGGGCCGTCGCCGAACCGCGGCGGCAAGGGGGCGGACATTCTCGGACCGCGCAACGCGCCGAGGGAGGCGCAAGACCCGTTCACCCTCGCGCCGCCGAAGACCGACCACGGCACGATGCCGAACCTGAAATGGTCGTTCGCCGACAGCCACATGCGGCTCGAGGAAGGCGGCTGGGCGCGCCAGACGACGACGCGGGAATTGCCGGTCTCCAAGGCCATGGCCGGCGTGAACATGCGCCTGAAGGCCAACGTCGTCCGGGAGATGCATTGGCACAAGGAGGCGGAGTGGGCCTACATGATCAAGGGCCGTGCCCGGATCACGGCCATCGACGGAGACGGGCGTACCTTCGCCGACGACGTCGGCGAGGGCGACCTCTGGTACTTCCCATCCGGCATCCCGCACTCGATCCAGGGGCTCGACGGGCCGGAGGACGGCTGCGAGTTCCTGCTCGTGTTCGATGACGGCGGCTTCTCGGAAGATTCGACCTTCCTCATCACCGATTGGCTCGCGCACACGCCGCGGGACGTGCTCGCCAAGAATTTCGGCCTGTCGGAGAGCGCCTTCGACGCGATCCCCGAGAAGGAGCTCTACATCTTCCCCGGTCCGAAGCCGGGCGCGCTGGCGCAGGACCAGCTCGGCGATGCCGGGCCGGCGCCGAAGCGGTTCAGCCACCGGATGCTGGAGCAGGAGCCGATCCGCTCGAAGGGCGGCAGCGTGCGGATCACCGATTCCTCGGTCTTCCCGGCTTCCACTACCATCGCCGCCGCCCTGGTCGAGCTTGAACCCGGCGCGATGCGCGAGCTGCACTGGCATCCCAACGGCGACGAGTGGCAGTACTACCTCTCGGGGCGCGGCCGGATGACGGTGTTCGGCTCGGAGTCGAAGGCCCGCAGCTTCGATTATCAGGCCGGCGATGTCGGCTACGTGCCCTTCGCCATGGGCCACTACATCGAGAATACCGGCGACACGCCGCTGACCTTCCTCGAGATGTTCCGCAGCCCGCGCTACGTCGATGTCTCCCTGCGGCAATGGATGGCGCTGACCCCGCACGCCCTGGTGCAGGCGCACACCAAGCTCGACCGCGCGGCGATCGATGCCCTGCCGCAGACCAAGTCGTTCGTCGTGCCGGGCTGAGGCCGTCAATCCGGCTCGCCGAGCCGGCGGTCGAAGACCTGGCGCACCCCCCGACGCTCCTCGTCGAGCCGGGCGCTGAGCGCCTTGGCGTCCGGCAGGTTGGCGGCGCGGGCGAGGCGGGCGAGCGCCACGTCGGATGCCTGCGTCGGGTCGCCCTCGACCATCAGGCGCTGCCAGTGGTGCACGTCGTCGAGGAGGCGGTAGGCGTCGACGAGCTGCTCCGCCTCGTCGGCCGGCACGAGCCCGGCCTGCGCCGCCCGCGCGATCACCTCGGGGGCATCGCGCCCGATCAGCTCGGGATGGCCGTGGGCATGGCCGAGCACGAGGGCCTGGGCGAGGAAGTCGAGGTCGAGCAGACCGCCGGGGCTGAGCTTGAGGTCGAGCGGGCCGTGATCGCCCTTCTCGTCCTCGACCGTGGCGCGCATGGTGCGCACGGAGCGGTTCACCGCCTCCGGGTCGCGCGCCTGCATCAGTGCCTCGCGGATCACCGATTGCGCCTCCTCGGCGAGGCTCGCGTCGCCGGCGATGACGCGGGCGCGGGTGAGCGCCATGTGCTCCCACAGCTCGGCCTCGTCCCGCTGGTAGGCGCGGAAGCTGCGGAACTGCGCCGCCGTCGCGCCCTGGCCGCCGCCGGGACGCAGGCGAAGATCCACCTCGTAGAGCAGGCCGCGCCGGGTCGGGGCGGTGAGCGCCGCGACGAGGCGCTGGGTCAGCCGGTTGTAGGCCACCGCTGCATCGAGGGGCTTCGGGCCGGTGCTGGTGCGGTCCTCCGGGTCGAAGTCGTAGAGCACCACGAGATCGAGGTCGGATTCCGCCGTGAGCTGGTGCGAGCCGAGCCGGCCGTAGCCGAGGACGACGATGCGGCCCTTCGGGATCGGGCCATGATCCGCGAAGAAGGTTTTCGACACGGCCTCCAGGGCGGTGGCGACGGCGGCGTCGGCGATCGCCGAGAAGGCGCAGCCCGCCGCCTGCGGCGTCAGGATGCCTGAGAGAAGCCGCGCGCCAGTGAGGAAGCGGAGTTGCCGGGCCGCGTCGCGGCTGCGGTCGAGGAACGCTTCGTGGCTGTCGGGCTGGCCGAGGAGGGCGCGGTAATGCGCGGCAATCGCCGACGCATCCACCGTCGGATCGCCGAATTCGGGATCGATCACCGCGTCCAGCACGTGCGGCGAGAAGGCGACGGTTCCCGCCAGGCGCGGGGCGCTGCCGAGCAGGTCGGCGAAGAGCAGCCGCAGGCGCTCGTGCTCGCGCAGGATGGTCAGGAGCTCCACCGCCGCCGGCATGCGGCCGAAGGCGCGGTCGAGGTTGGCGAGCGCGGCGTCCGGATCGGGCGTGCCCGCGAGCGCCTTGAGCAGGGCGGGGACGAGTTCGGTCAGCACCTCGCGGGCGCGCGGGCTGCGCACGGCCGCGCGGCGTCCGAAATGCCAGCCGCGGACGGTGTCGGTGACCCGCTCCGGGTCGCGAAAGCCGAGGCTGCGCAGGGTGGCGAGCGTCGCCGGGTCGTCGGCGGCACCGCTGAAGACGAGATCGCCCACATCGGAGGAGAGGTCGGGCCCGGCCTCGAACAGCAGCGCGTAATGCGCCTGCACCCGGCGGGCATGGGCGAGCAGGGCCGCCTCGAAGCCGGCGAGGTCGGGATAGCCGGCGAAACGCGCGAAGGCTTCGAGCTCGGTCCGATCAGTCGGCAGGCGCTGGGTCTGCTCGTCGCGCACCATCTGCAGGCGGTGCTCGACCGTGCGCAGGAAGGCGTAGGCGTCCGCGAGTTCGTCCCGCGCTTGCGCCGAGATCCAGCCGTCCTCGTGCAGGCTTCCCAGCATCGGCACAGTGGAGCGCCCGCGCAGCATCGGCCGACGGCCGCCGAAGACGAGCTGCTGGGTCTGGACGAAGAACTCGATCTCGCGGATGCCGCCGCGGCCGAGCTTGATGTCGTGGCCGGCGACCGCCAGCGCCTCGTGGCCGCGCACGGCATGGATCTGCCGCTTCATGGCGTGGACGTCGGCGATCGCCGCGAAATCGAAGTACTTACGCCAGACGAATGGGGTGAGGTCGGCCAGGAACCGCTCGCCGACGGGAATGTCGCCGGCGATGGCGCGGGCCTTGATGAAGGCCGCCCGCTCCCAGTTCTGCCCCATGGTCTCGTAATAGACGTAGGCCGAGGCGAGGCTCATGGCGGTCGGCGTCGAGCCAGGGTCGGGGCGCAGGCGGTAATCGACGCGGTGGACGTAGCCGTCGCGGGTGCGCTCCTGCAGCAGCTTCGAGACGCCCTGCGCCAGCTTGGTGAAGAACGGCGTCGGCTCCAGCCCCTCCTTGAGCGAAGCGGCCTCGGGATCGAAGAAGACGATCAGGTCGATGTCGCTCGAATAATTAAGCTCGCGCCCGCCGAGCTTGCCCAATCCGAGCACGACGAGGCCCGAGCCGACCTGCGGATCGTTCCGATCTTTGGGCAGGAAGCGCCCGGAGGCGGCAGCCTGGAGCAGCATCGCATCGACGGCCGCCGAGACGGAGGCGTCGGCGAAGTCGGAAAGCGCGGCGGTCACCCGCTCCAGGGGCCAGATGCCGCCGATATCGGCGAGCGCCACCAAGAGCGCGTGTTCGGCCCGGTTCCGGCGCAGGGTCTTGCCGATCGCGTCGAGATCGGGCGCCGCGCCCTCCCCCGCCCGGCCGGCGGCGCGCTGCGCCGCGACGAGCCGGGCGTCGGCGGCCTCCGGTGCCTCGTCGAAGAGGCGGGCGAGGCGGGCGGGATCGCGCGCGGCGAGCGACCAGAGGAAGGTCGAGTGGTCGGCGAGCGCCGCCAGAATGTCGCTGGCAGGACCCTCGCGCATCGGCGCGGGGAGCGCGTCGGCGATCTCGCCGAAGCGGGCTCGTGCCGTTTCGGGGTTCGAGAGCGGCGGCGCTTGCCCCAACCGAGCGATCAGGGCGGACGTGCCGTCGTCGCGGGCGGAAGACCCGTCGTTTCGCCTGCCCATGCCGTGCCTTCTCGCTTCGAGGCGCCCGCGTCGCCGCCGGAACGCGCGTTTTGCCCATCAAACGCGCAATCGCCCGTCTGCCAAGGGCGTTTCGGACGGAACGGGGCGGAAGCGGCGAGACGGAGCTCCCGCGTTCAGGCGGCGCGAAGCGTGCCGACAAAGTCGCGGACGGTCGCGGCGAGCGCGTCGCACTCGCCGGCCAGGCGTTCGGAGGCGTCGAGACCGGCCGCGGCGGCGGTGCCGGTGAGATCAGCGGAACGGGCGAGACCGTCGAGGTTGTCGGAGACGGCCCCGGTCCGCAGGGCCGCCCGTTCGGCGCTGTCGGCGATGGCGGCGGTGGACGCCCCCTGCCCTTCTACGGCCGCGGCAACCGAGCGGGTGATGCTGCCGAGTTCCTCGATCGTTCCGCCGATCCGGCCGATGGCGGCGACCGCCTGCCCCGTCTGATCCTGGATCGCGAGGATCTGCGCCTCGATCTCCTGCGTCGCGCGGGCGGTGCGGGTCGCGAGCGCCTTCACTTCGCCCGCCACGACACCGAACCCGCGTCCGACGGCGCCGGCGCGCGACGCCTCGATCGTCGCGTTGAGGGCGAGCAGATTGGTCTGCTCGGCGATGGTGCCGATGAGCAGCACGATCTGATTGATGCGCTGGGCCGCCTCGGCCAGGGCGCGCACGGTCTCGTCGGTCTGCCCCGCCTCCTGGGTCGCCCGGCCCGCCACCTCGGCGGCGCGGGCCATGTGGCTTCCGATCTCCCGCACGGTGGCCGAGAGCGTGCCGGCCGCCGCCGCCACGCCCTGCACGTCGGCGGCGGTCTCCTGCGAGGCGGCGGACAGGGCCGCCGTGCGACGGGCGGCGTCGCCCGCGGCGGCGGAGAGATCCTGCGAGGCTTGCCGCACCCGGTTGGCGGACTCGGCGGCCTCTCGGACGAGGCCGTTCACGCTGCTCTCGAACCGCTCGGCCATCTCGTCGGCGGTGCGGCGGCGGGCGGCGCGCAGCTCCGCTTCGGCCGCGCTCTGACGCGCATGGGCCTCGCTCTCCGCGGCGCGTGCGGCCTCGGCCTCCGCGAGCGAGCGGGCCGAGACCGAGAACAAGGAGGCGAGTTGCAGGCTGAGCCAGGCGAGGACGGCCGTCTCCAGCACGACGATGACGGCATGCAGCATTACCCGGCCGAGGTCGGCTCCGTCCGGATAGACCGCCGCCGGCAGCATCAGGTTCAGGCCGAGATGGTGGAGCGCGGTCGCGCCGGCGGCGGCGACCAGCACCCGCCAGTCGCAATAGGCGGAGAGCACCGCCAGGGCGGCGAAGAAGTACATGTGCAGGTCGAGCTGCCAACGATGGCCGGCCGCGGCATCCAGCAACAGCGCCACCATGCCGATCACCGCCACCGCGACGGTCAGACGCGTCGCGAGCCCGTCGCCGTTGATCCGCCACGCGGCGGTCGCTGCCGCGGCAAGACCGAACGCCATCAGCCCCTGCACCCAGACGGCGTTGCCGAGATACGCCGCGACGGCGACGTTGAGCGGGACATGCAGCCAGAGCAGGGCGACGAGGCCGCGGCTCACGGCACGGCGCAGGCTGTCGAGATCGCGCGGACGGGAGACGGTCATGGTCGTCACTTTCAAGTCGTGGCTCTCGGGTCGTCGGTCTCAGGAACGCTCGTCTTCGAGGCGCCGCCCTTCGGGGCGCCGGGCTCGGGCAGGCGTGCAGAGGCCGACCCCGCGGGGATCGAACAGAAAGAGGGCGCCGCCCGCTCGCAGGCGCTCGACGAAGCCGGGGGCGGACGATCGGGTCACGACGAGCCCCGGCAGCCGACCGAGCGTCAAAACGGCTCCGCCGGCGGTCGCGGCCGCGCCGAGGCTGCGAGCCGAATCCCACCAGGGGGGAAACAATGCCGCGACCGGCTGACCCCGCTCGGCGACCGGATTTCCGAGCCATGCGGCACCGAGCAGGCTCAACATCAGGACGGCCATGGGCGGCAGCCAAACTCGCGCGGGGAAGAGAGCCGAAGATTGAGCCTGGATCCTCTCACCCGACATCGATTCAACGCCGCGATCCATCCTCGGACAAGCCATGCCCATCCGATAACTGCTCTATGTTAAGTCTGAGTTACGACGACAAGTAGCATGATGCAGGGCCGACCATGACGTTGCGCCACTCGCGAGGTCCGGCGTGCAAGGATTGATCGGGGGCCTGATCGCCCCATTACGCCATGTCTTAACCGAACTTTTTCGGCTCGGTCGTCATCCTGTCCCGAGGGACCGGAAGCAGTCCGGCCGATCACCGGTTGTCCCCCGGCGTGCCGGCGCGTCATGGTCTCGTGCTATCTCCGGCGAACGATGCGGCGACCCGGGACGAAAGCGAGTCGATGAGCAGCACCAACCTGATTTCCTTCGCCGAGGCCGCCATCTTCACGGCCGGTTGCGCGCTGATCGCGAGCCGTCGGTTCGACCCACAGCGGCTCGGGGCAGCGCTGGGGCTTGCGACGGTCACATTAGCGGTCGTGCTGGCGGTTCTGGCTCTGCCCGGCAGCCCGTTGACGACGCTCGCCAACCCCGACGGCGTCCGCAACTTCCTGAACTGAGCCCGCTAAGACGCGCCGGCCGGCAGGCTCAGGGTGACGGCGAGCCCCGGCCGGTTGTCGGCGAGCTCGAGGCGGCCGCCGTGCAGCCGGGCGACGGCGTTGACGAGGCTGAGACCCAGGCCGAAGCCGGGGCGCGAGCGGGCGGCGTCGAGACGCACGAAGCGGTCGAGGACGCGCCCGCGCTCGCCTTCCGGAATGCCGGGACCGCGATCCGCGACGGTGAGCCGGATCATGTCGCCGGTGCGCCCCGCGGCGACCGTGATCTCCTGCGGATCGGATGCGGCGGACCGGGCGCCGTACTTGATGGCGTTGTCGATGAGGTTGGCGATGGCCTGGCCCACCAGTTCGCGGTTCCCGTCGAGGATCAGATCCGGCTCGGCCTGGACGCTCAGGCTCAGGCCCCTGTCCTCGGCGAGCGGCTCGTAGAGTTCGACCACCTCCCGCGCCACCTCTCCGGCATCGAAGCGGCGGACGCTGTCCGGCGCGTTGCCGGCCTCCAGGCGGGCGATGGTGAGCAGCGCGTTGAACACGCGGATCAGCCCGTCGCTGTCCTCGATCACCCCTTCGATCGCCGCGCGCAGGGCCTCCGGCGTCTCGGCACTGCGCAGGGCCTCGTCGGCCCGGTTGCGCAGGCGCGTGAGCGGCGTCTTGAGATCGTGGGCGATGTTGTCGGAGACCTCCTTCATGCCGCGCATCAGCTCGCCGATGCGTTCCAGCATCAGGTTGAGGTTCTGCGCGAGGCGGTCGAGCTCGTCCCCGGTGCCGGCGACCCGCAAGCGCCCGTCGAGATCGCCCGCCATGATGGTGCGGGTCGTCTCGGTCATGTCGTCCACGCGCTTCAGGACGCGGCTCGCCACGAACCAGCCGCCGAGAACGCCGAGCACCACCACCAGTGCCAGCGAGGAGCCGAAGGTGTTGCCGATCGCCGCGCGCAGGCGGTCGCGCTCCTCGGTGTCGCGACCGACGAGGAGGCGGAAGCCGCCGGCGAGGTTGAAGACGCGCATGATCGCGCGGTGCTCGCCCTGGTCCGATTCGGAGCCGCGCCCGTAATAGCCCTCGTACTGTCCGGGCCGGGCCAGGATGTCGGGCGACACGCGGCTGACATTGCCGACGATGTGCTCGCCGGCCGGCGTGGTGACGAGGTAGAGCGAGGCCCCCGGCTCCTTGGCTCGCCGCTCCACCACCGCGATGATGCGGCGCAGCCCCCCCGCGGTGTACTGCTCCGATAGCCCGTTGATCTCGGCATCGATGGTCGAGACGATCTGGTCGTCGAGCACCCGCCGCGCGTTCCAGGCGACGTAGCCGAGCCCGAGCGAGGCCAGCACCGCGAACAGCACGAGATAGGCGAGCGAGAGCTTGAACGCCGTCGTGCGGAAGATCTTTCCGAGACGCGCGAGGAGCCCGTCCTGCGGCGGCGGCGCGGCGGGGCTCACGAGGGCTGCGGCTCGTCCGGCCGGACTACGTAGCCCGCACCGCGCACCGTGTGGATCATCGGGCGGTCGAAGCCGCGGTCGATCTTCGCGCGCAGGCGCGAGACGTGGACGTCGATGACGTTGGTCTGCGGATCGAAGTGGTAGTCCCAGACATGCTCCAGCAGCATCGTCCGGGTCACGACCTGGCCGGCATGACGCATGAGGTATTCGAGCAGCCGGAACTCGCGCGGCTGCAGCACGATCTCGCGGCCCGCCCGCGTCACCCGGTGCGAGAGCCGGTCGAGTTCGAGGTCGCCGACCCGGTAGGCCGTGGCCTCGCCGGGGCCGGCCGCGGCCGCGCGGCGGCGGGCCAGCACCTCGGTGCGGGCAAGAAGCTCGGAGAAGGCGTAGGGCTTGGGCAGGTAGTCGTCGCCGCCCGCCCGCAGGCCCTTCACCCGGTCGTCCACCTGGCCGAGTGCCGACAGGATCAGGACCGGCGTGGCGATCGCCTGCTCGCGTAAGGAACGCACCAGCGAGAGCCCGTCGAGCTTCGGCAGCATGCGATCGACGATCAGCACGTCGTAATCGCCCTCGCGGGCGAGCGCGTAGCCGTCGAGGCCGTCGCCGGCATGGTCCACGGCGTGCCCGGCTTCCCGGAACGCTTTGACCAGATAGGCGGCGGCCTCGCGGTCGTCCTCGATGATGAGCAGGCGCATGACGCGCGATAGATAAGCTTCGCGCCTCAGGAGCGCGAGGCGTTCACCGACAATTCCGGCTTGTGGTTGAGGGTCTGGAACACCACGCAGTAGCGCTCGGTGAGCTTCAGGAGCTGGTCAAGCTTCTCCTGGGGCGCGTCAGTGTCGAGGTCGAAGGTCAGGCGGATCGCGCGGAAGCCCACCGGCGCCTCCTTGTCGACGCCGAGCGTGCCGCGGAAGTCGAGGTCGCCCTCGGCGCTGACCGTGCCGGCCTTGAGCGGAATCTCGAGGGCGGTGGCCACCGCCTTCACGGTCACGCCCGCGCAGGCGACGAGAGCTTCGAGCAGCATGTCGCCGGAGCAGAGTTCGGCGCCCGAGCCGCCGGTGGCGGGGTGCAGGCCGGCGACCGCCAGCGCGCGGCCGGTCTCGACCTTGCAGGCGATGCTGGTGTCGTCGAGCGCACCCTTCGCCTTCAGGGTGATGACGGCGGAATCCGGCGTCTCGCGGTACTTGTTCTTCAGCGGCGCCTGGAGAGCGCGCAGGGCGTTGGCGTCCATGGAGTTCCTCCGTTTCTTCTGACCGGGCCGGGCTTAGCGGCTTTCCCACCCCCGCGACACCTCAGAACGAGCTGCCGCCGGCCAGTGCCGGCGCATGGGAGGCATCGCGCGGGCGCAGGGAATGGTCGAGGGCCGAGAGGATCGTGCGCGTGGCCGCCTCGCTCGTCGGCGCGGCCGGATCGCGCGGCCTCCGCATCGGCAGGGCCACCGTGTCGTCGAGGCGGCCGGGACGCGGGCGCATGACGATGGCGCGGTCGGCGAGCGCCACCGCCTCGGCGACGTCGTGGGTGACGATCAGCACCGTCGGCCGCACCTCCTCCCACAGGGCCAGGAGATGGCGGTGGAGATCCTTGCGGGTGAAGGCATCGAGCGCCGAGAACGGCTCGTCGAGAAGGAGGACGCGCGGGTTGGCCACGAAGGCGCGGGCGATCGAGACGCGCTGCTGCTGCCCGCCCGACAATTCGCGGGGCCAGCGCCCGGCATGCTCGGCGAGGCCGACCCGTTCCAGGGCGTGGGCGACGCGGTCCCTCCGCTCTCGCCGCGTCAGGTGATCGATGCCGAAGCCGACATTGCCGGCGACATCGAGCCAGGGCAGCAGGCGCGGCTCCTGGAACACGAGGCCGACGCCGGGATGAGGCCCGGTGATCGGCTCGCCGTCCAGCGCGATCCGGCCGGCGCTCGGCCGGTCGAGCCCGGCGATGAGGCGCAGGAGCGTGGTCTTCCCGCAGCCCGAACCGCCGATCAGCGCGACGATCTCGGCATTCGGCACGTCGAGACCGATGCCGTCGAGGGCGCGGGTGCCGTTGGCGTAGGTCTTGGAGAGGTTCTGGATGCTCAGCATGGTCGCGGCAGAAATCGTACCGGAAAGATCAAGCGTCGAACTCGGCGAGCATGCGCTCGATCACGGGGCGGAGGACCGGCAGATAGACGGAGGCGATCTCCCACATGTCACGAGACCGGATCCGGTAATACTCGTGCCGCAAGAGATTGCCGATCCGAATGATCGGCTGCCAATGCACGTCGGCATGCCTCTCGCGGAGTTCGGCCGGGAGTTCCTTGGCCGCCTCCGAGATGATCTGGACGGCCCGCTCGACGGCCCGTTCGTAGAGGAAGTTGCCCTGGATCTCCTCGAACGACCGTCCCCGCGTCGCCGCGAGGATGCCGTCGATCTGTTCGAGGATATGTTGGAGCCGCACCTCGGGCAGCTTGGCGGAATCCATCAGAAGATCCGGATCGCCTGTCGCTCGATGTAGGGGCGGAAGACCGGGACCAGGCCGTCGCGCGTCGAGTAGCCGACCGGGATGCCGGGGAAGGCGCGCTCGACCACGGCGTAGGATTCATCGAAGGCGGTGAGCCCGAAGCTGTCCTCGTCGGCCGGGTCGATGAAGAGATCGAGGTCGGAATCGGGCCGCGCCTCGTCCCGCGCCCGCGATCCGAACAGGAACAGGGCCGCGACCCCGTGCGCGCGGAGATCGTCTTCCACGGAGCGCAGCCGACAGATCACGTCATCGCGGGTCATGGCGATACCTTACCGAAGGCGGTCCAGCCCGTCATCCGTCGCCTCACAGCGTCTCCCGCGCCGTATCCTGCCAGCGCACCAGCGGATTGGTGAGCGCGACGAGCCCCGCATCGGCCGCCTTGCCGACGACGGCGAAGCTGATGATCGCGGCCAGGATCTGGTCGGGCTTGCTGAATTGCTGGCCGTCGAGGAGCAGGTAGCCGAGCCCTTCCGACGCGCCCATCAGCTCGGCGGCCACCACGAACAGGAAGCCTAGGCCGAGCCCGGTGCGCAGTGCCGTCAGCGTCGCCGGCAGCACGGCCGGCAGGAGGATGCGCCGGGCGAGCGCCGCCTTCGAGAGGCGGAAGATGCGGCCGACCTCCACCAGCTTTCGATCGACCGAGGCGATGGCGCCGGCAACCCCGATATAGACGGGGAAGAACACGCCGACCGCGATCAGCGCCACCTTCGGCGTCTCGAGGATGCCGAACCAGAGGATGAACAGCGGAACCCAGGCAAGCGACGGCACGGCGCGCAGGGCCTGAAGGCTCGGATCGACCAGCCAGCGCAGGGGCGGCAGCGTCGCGGTGAGCGCGCCCGCGAGGATGCCGGCACTCGCGCCGAAGGCGAAGCCGAGGCCGACGCGGATCAGGGTCGCCTCGACATGCATCCAGAGTTCGCCGGAGGCCGCGAGCGTCCAGAGCGCGGCCCCGATCCGGCTCGGCGGTGGAAGCAGGCGCCCGGACGAGAGCCCCGTCGCGACCGCAACCTCCCAGCCGAGCGCGAGGAGGAGCGGCAGCAGCAGGCCGAGCGCCAGCCGCGCGCCGCCGCCGAGGACGGCGGAGCGCCGGGAAGGGGCGGACGAAACGGGCTGCTCCTCCTCGGAGGACAGGATCGCCGGAGCACTCATACCACTCTCGTACCGGTCTCTCGGCTCACCGGAACCGCGGCCCGGCGGAGCCGTGCGGCCGCACCGGCATCAGCGGGTCGGGGCCGGATTGAACTGCGGATCGATCAGCCCGTCCACCGCCGCCGCCACGTCGGTGGAGGCGGGGATGACACCGGCCTGCTGCAGGGCGAGGCCGGCGGCGCGGATGCTGTCGGCCTGGGCCGGACCGAGTGCGGGCTGGCTCAGGTCCGTGCGCTCGATCTGCTTGGCGATCACCGCCTCCGGCAGCTTGGTGGCGGCGACGAGCGCGCTCTTCAGGGCGTCGGGGTTGGCCAGCGCGTAGGCGCGGGCCTGCTCGTAGGCCGCGATGACGACCTTCACGAGTTCGGGATGCGCCTTGGCAAAATCCTCGCGCACGTCGAGCACGCCCCAGGTGTTGGCGCTCGGATCGCGGTGGAACAGCACGCCGCCGCTCTCGATCTCGGCGGCGGCCATCATCGGGTCGAGGCCGGCCCAGGCATCGACGTCGCCGCGGTCGAGCGCCGTGCGGCCGTCGGCGTGCTGCAGCAGGACGAGCTTGGCGTCCTTCTCGGTCAGTCCGGCGCTCTGGAGCGCGCGGATCAGGAAGATGTGCGGATCGGTGCCCCGGGTCACCGCGATGCGCTTGCCCTTGAGGTCGGCGGGCTTGGTGATCCCGGTCTCCTTGCGCGTGACGAGCGCGGTCCATTCCGGCCGCGAATAGGCGTAGACGACCTTGACCGGGTTGCCGTTGATGCGTGCCAGGAGCGCCGCCGCGCCGGCCGACGAACCGAAATCGATGGCGCTGCCGTTCAGGAATTCCAGCGCCTTGTTGGAGCCGAGCGACTGGACCCAGCGCACCTTGATGCCGCGGGCCTTCAGCGCCTCTTCGAGAAAGCCCTTCTCCTTCAGGACGAGGCTGACCGGATTGTAGGTCGCCCAGTCGAGCCGGATCTCCGAGACGTCGGCGGCCCGCAGCTCCGAGCCGGCCGCGAGGAGGCCGAGCAATCCGGCACAGGCGGACAGGACGGTGCGGCGTCGGATCATGCGGCTGTCTCCCTCGTCGGTCCGGCTTGATGCGCGGATCCGAACGATGGCTAGAACAGTGACGTTCGTTTCGTCAAACGAAAAATTCGCAGAACAGAACGAGTGGGTTGCACGCAACCGACCGATGCCGATCCTGGCTTTACATGCTAACGGAACGGCCATGTTCGACCCCGTTCCCGTCCTGGACAAGATCGTCGCCTCGCTCGACCGCGACGCCCGCGAACCGACCAAGCTGCGAGGCCTGCTCGTCCCCGAACTCCGCAAGGTGATCGAGACCGGCCATCGGGAGGCCGAGCGCCTTCTGATGAAGGAACGGGACGGGATCGCCTGCGCGCAGCGGCTGAGCCGGCTCACCGACGCGGTGGTGCGGGCGATCTACGACGCCGTGGTCTGGCGCCTCTACCCGAACGACAATCCGTCCACCGGCGAACAGCTCGCGGTGGTCGCCACCGGCGGCTACGGGCGCGGGACGATGGCGCCCGGCTCGGACATCGATCTCCTGTTCCTGCTCCCCTACAAGCAGACGGCGTGGTCCGAGAGCGTCGTCGAGGCGATGCTCTACGTGCTGTGGGACCTGAAGCTGAAGGTGGGCCACGCCACGCGCTCGGTCGAGGAATGCCTGCGCGAGGGCCGCGCGGACATGACGATCCGCACCGCTCTGCTCGAATCCCGCTTCCTCTTCGGCTCCCGCCATCTCTTCGAGGAGTTGGTGACGCGCTTCGATACGGAACTCGTGATCGGCTCGGCGTCAGAGTTCGTGGACGCCAAGCTGCGGGAGCGCGACGCCCGCGTCGCCAAGGCGGGGGCCTCGCGCTACCTCGTCGAGCCCAACGTCAAGGACGGCAAGGGCGGCCTGCGCGACCTCAACACCCTGTTCTGGATCGCCAAATACACTTACCGGGTGCGCGATCAGGTCGAGCTGATCCATGCCGGCCTGTTCACGCCCGACGAGTACAAGCTGTTCGAGCGCTGCGAGGAGTTTTTGTGGCGGGTGCGCTGCCACATCCACTTCGTCACCGGCCGGGCCGAGGAGCGGCTGTCCTTCGGGCTTCAGCCCAAGATCGCCGAGCGGCTCGGCTTCGGCGCCCGCGGCGGGCTGTCGGGCGTCGAGCGCTTCATGAAGGCCTACTTCCTCATCGCCAAGGATGTCGGCGACCTCACCGCCATCGTCTGCGCCGAGCTCGAAGCGCGCCACGCCAAGCGCACGCCGGTGCTCGACCGCTGGATCGGGCGCTTCCGCGACCGCTTCCGCGCCACCTCGATCGAGGCGGAGGATTTCTGGATCGACAACGGCCGGGTCAACATCCGCGGCGAGGACGCGTTCGAGCGCGATCCGGTCAACCTGATCCGCCTGTTCTGGCTCGCCGACCGGCACAACCTGCCGATCCATCCGGATGCGGCGCGGCTCGCCAGCCGCTCGCTCCGGCTGATCACCCACGCGGTGCGCGTCGACCCGGAGGCCAACCGGCTCTTCCTCGACATGCTGACCTCGAAGAACGCGCCGGAGACGATCCTGCGGTCGATGAACGAGGCGGGCGTGCTCGGCCGGTTCATCCCGGAATTCGGGCGCATCGTCGCGATGATGCAGTTCAACATGTACCACCACTACACGGTGGACGAGCACCTGCTGCGCTCGATCGGCGTGCTCGCGGCGATCGATTCCGGCCGGGTGCGCGAGGAGCACCCGCTGGCCTCGCGCCTCATCGACACGATCCACAACCGCCGCGCCCTCTACGTCGCGATCCTGCTGCACGACATCGCCAAGGGGCGGCCGGAGGATCACTCGATCGCCGGCGCGGCCATCGCCCGCAAGCTCGGCCCGCGCTTCGGGCTGAGCCAGGCCGAGACCGAGACGGTGTCCTGGCTCGTCGAGCACCACCTGCTCATGTCGATGACGGCGCAGAGCCGCGACCTCTCCGACCACCGGACGATCGAGAAATTCGCGAGCGAGGTGCAGAGCCTGGAGCGGCTGAAGCTTCTCGCGATCCTCACCGTCGCCGACATCAAGGCGGTCGGCCCCGGCGTGTGGACCGCCTGGAAGGGCACTTTGCTGCGCACCCTCTACGACGAGACCGAGGTGGTGCTCTCCGGCGGCCATTCGGAGATCGCCCGCACCGACCGGGTGCGGCTGATCCAGATGGCGCTGCGCGAGCAGCTCTCGGACTGGCACACCGACACCTTCGACGCCTACGCCGCGCGCCACAATCAGGCCTACTGGCTCAAGGTGGACACCACGCGCCACTACAAGAACGCCCGCTTCCTGCGCACGGTGATGGAGGAGGGCCGCACCAGCGCCACCACCTACGAGACCGATCCGGTCCGCGGCGTGACCGAGCTGACGGTCTACTCGCCGGACCACCCGCGCCTGCTCGCCATCATCACCGGCGCCTGCGCGACGACCGGCGGCAACATCGTCGACGCGCAGATCTTCACCACGACCGACGGCTTCGCCCTCGACTCGATCTTCATCTCCCGCGCCTTCGAGCGGGACGAGGACGAGCTGCGCCGCGCCGGCCGCATCGCCACGGCGATCGAGCGCGCGCTCAAGGGCGAGATCAAGATCGCCGAACTCGTCGCCGACAAGCACCCGAAGCAGCCGCCCAAGACCTTCCTCGTGCCGCCGGACGTGTCGATCGACAACGCCCTGTCGAGCCGCGAGACCGTGGTGGAGATCACCGGCCTCGACCGGCCGGGCCTGCTCTACGAGCTGACCACCGCGCTCAATCGCCTGAGCCTCAACATCACCTCGGCACATGTGGCGACCTTCGGCGAGCGGGCGGTGGACGTCTTCTACGTGACCGACCTCACCGGCACCCGCGTGGTGCAGCCCGACCGGCTCGCAATGATCCGCGCCGCGGTGATGGAGGTGTTCGCCAGCGACGTCGCCGCGCTCCGCGCCGAGGGGCTCGACGCGCTGGTCGATTCGCCGCCGCCGCGGGAGTTGTAGGCGATGGCCCAGGGCGATCGCTCGAAGCCGTGTGAGCGGCTTCGCGGCGCGAAGAGCGCCGCGCGGAGCGGGCCTCGGCTTTGCCGAGGCGTCGAGCGGAGCGAAAGCCTAAGCCCGCGGAGGCGGGCGCCGGCGACTGAGGCCAACAAAGAACCAGGGTGATCGCTTTCGAGCGATTGCCCTGTCGTTTGGCTCGCTCTCGCTTGATTTCGCGGTTTGCCCGAATGATATCAGCCGCATCCCGGAACACTTCGAGACCTGATCGATCGCACGATGATGGCTGACGACATGGAGAAGCAGGAGCGGCACAACGGCGCGGAGGCGGAGGTTCCGCCGCAGCCCGCCGCTCCGATCGCGGGCGCGGATGCGGAAGGGCTTGCTGCCGCGATCGCCGAGCGCGACGAGTTCAAGGACCGCCTGCTGCGCACGCTGGCCGAGATGGAGAACCTGCGCCGCCGCACCGAGCGCGAGGTCGCCGACGCCCGCACCTACGCGGTGACGAACTTCGCCCGCGACATGCTCAACGCCGCCGACAACATCCGCCGCGCCCTCGACAGCGTGCCGGCCGATGCCCGCGCGAGCGCGGACGGCGCGTTCAAGGCCCTGATCGAGGGCATCGAGCTGACCGAGCGGGATCTCGCCAAGACGCTGGAGCGCCACGGCGTGAAGGTGGTCGATCCGAAGGGCCAGCGCTTCGACCCGAACCGGCATCAGGCGATGTTCGAGGTGCCCGACACCGAGGTTCCGAACGGCACCGTGGTCCAGGTGGTGCAGACCGGCTACGTCATCGGCGACCGGACCCTGCGCCCGGCCCTCGTCGGCGTCTCCAAGGGCGGCCCGAAGCCCGATGGCGGCAAGGACAAGCCCGCCGACGCCTCATGATCTTCTGCTGAGCGTCGAGAGCGAGAAAGGCCGGCCCCCATGCGCGCTGGCCTTTTTTGTGTCCCCTTCGCTACTCCGCCGCCTGCCGCGTGGTCTCGCGGAACGGGTGGGCCGGGTAGGTGCCGATGATGCGCAGCTCCTTCGAGAAGTAGCGCAGCTCTTCGAGCGCCCGGCGCAGGCCGTCATCCTCCGGATGGCCGTCGACCTCGGCGTAGAACTGGGTCGCGGTGAACTGACCCTCGACCATGTAGCTCTCGAGCTTCGACATGTTGACGCCGTTGGTGGCGAAGCCCCCGAGCGCCTTGTACAGCGCCGCCGGAATGTTGCGGACCTTGAAGATGAAGCTCGTCACCGTCGGCCCGTTGCCCGGCTCGACCTCGGCGGGCTCCGGCGAGAACACGACGAAGCGCGTCGTGTTGTGCGCCTCGTCCTCCACGTCGCGCTCCAGGATGTCGAGCCCGTAGACCTCCGCCGCCATGGCCGGGGCGAGCGCCGCGCGGGTCGGGTCTCCCGCCTCCGCCACCTCGCGGGCAGCCCCGGCGGTGTCGCCGGCCACCACCGCCTTGAGGCCGAGGCGCCGGATGATCCGGCGGCACTGGCCGAGCGCGTGGACGTGGCTGTGCACGCTCGTCAGGCCCTCCGCCGCCGCGCCCGGAAGGACCATCAGCTGGAAATGGATCGGCAGGAAGTGCTCGGCGATGATGTGCAGGCGCGAGGTCGGGATCAGGTGATGGATATCGGCGACCCGGCCGGCGATCGAATTCTCGATCGGGATCATCGCAAGGGACGCCTTGCCCTCGTTCACCGCGGCGAAGGCGTCCTCGAAGGTGGCGCAGGGCAGCGCGGTCCAGCCGGGATAGGCCTGCGAGCAGATGATGTGCGAGTTGGCGCCGGGCTCGCCCTGGTAGGCAATGGTGCGGTCGGTCATCGGTGCTTCAGCGGCTTCAGTTCAGGCGGCGGATGGCGAGCAGCGTGCGGGCGCGCTCCAGGTCGGCGGGGGTGTCGACGCCGAGCGGCAGATCCTCGACGATCATCGCGTCGATGCGCATGCCGACCTCCAGGGCGCGGAGCTGTTCGAGCTTCTCGCGCCGCTCCAGCTCGCCCTGCGGCAGGGCGACGAACCGGGCCAGCGCCTTCCGGCGATAGGCATAGAGGCCGATATGGTGGAACAGCGGTCCGTCGCCCCAGGGCGCGCGGGCGCGGGTGAAGGCGAGCGCGCGCAGGCGGTTGGGTCCGACCGTGTGGCCGATGATCTTGACGACGTTCGGGTCGTCCATCTCCTCGGGCCTATGGATCACCGCGCAGAGGGTGGCGATATCGACCTGCGGGTCGGCCAGCGGCGTCACCGACGCGGCGATGACCGCCGGGTCGATGGTCGGCAGGTCGCCCTGCACGTTGACGACGACGTCGTGGTTGCCGTCCGGATCGACGATCTCGAGCGCCTCCGCGAGGCGGTCGGAGCCGGAGGGGTGATCGGGCCGGGTCATCACCGCCAGCCCCCCCTGCCCCTCGATCGCCGCGGCGATCGCGTCCGTGTCGGTGGCGACCACCACGGGGCCGATCCCCGCCTCCACGGCGCGGCGCCAGACATGCACGATCATCGGCTCCCCCGCGATCTCGGCGAGCGGTTTCGACGGCAGCCGGGTCGCGGCGAGGCGGGCCGGTATCAGGATCAGGGGATCGGACATGACAGCGGTGCGACGAGCATCGGGCGAAACGGACAGGGGCGGCTCTAGCAGCGGCCGTCCGGCTTGTCATGGCCGGTCCTCTCCCTCCCTTGCCTCGCCTTCGGGTGCGGCAGGGCTGCAACGGGCGCGGCCCGCGCGCACGGCATCTGTGAGGAATAACGGTATGCGACAGCGCGCAGCGCGCGAGGCCCATTGTCAAGATCGGGCCCGAGCGGCTAAGCACCCTTGAAATCCTCCAAAGTCCGGCGTCAGCCCGTCGGGCCCTCATCCGCCGGGTCCTGATCCCGTGCGCCGGAGCTGTCGAGCATGGATTCCTTCGAGCTGAACAAGGTCGCGGGCGCAGTCTTGGGTGCCCTCCTGTTCGCGGTCGGGTCGGGCTTCGTGGCGGAGCTGATCTATCATCCCAAAGCCGCCGACGGGGCGGGCTACCTCCTGGAAGAGCCGGCGCCGAAAAGCGCGGAGACGGCCGCCGCGCCGAAGGCCGAGCCCATCGCCGTTCGGCTCGCCAGCGCCGACGCCGACAAGGGCAAGGGCGGTACCAAGGCCTGTCAGGCCTGCCACAGCTTCGAGAAGGGCGGCCCCAACAAGGTCGGCCCCGATCTGTGGGAGATCGTCGAGCGCCAGAAGGCCCATCACGAGGGCTTCGACTATTCCGCCGCTCTCAAGGAGAAGGGCGGCAACTGGACCTACGAGGATCTCGACCACTTCCTCGAGAACCCGAAGGGCTACGTGAAGGGCACCAAGATGGCGTTTGCCGGCATCAGCTCGCCGGCCGAGCGCGCCAACGTCATCGCCTATCTGCGCACCCTCGCGGACAGCCCGAAGCCGCTGCCGGCCGCCGAGAAGAAGGCCGAGACCGCGCCGGAGGGCGACAAGAAGGCGGATGCCCCCAAGCCGGCGGAGGGCAAGGCCGAGGACAAGAAGGCGGACGACAAGAGCAAGGCTTCCGGCAAGGCCGAGGAGAGGCCGGTCGAGAGCGCGACCGGCAACAAGGAGAAGGCGCCCCAGACCAACGCGCCGAAGGGCGACACCCAGTCCGGCGACGGCAAGGACACCGCCCGTCCGGTCCCGGCGCCGCAGGTTCAGCCGCAGCAGAACGAGGTCGCCCCGACCCAGCCTCCCGTGGCCAAGCCGTCGAGCGACATCCCGTCCAAGGCGAGCCCCGGCTCCGAGACCACGCCGGCGACCGAGCCTCCGGCCAAGGCCGATCCCGACGCGCCGAAGCCGTAAGGCAGGACGCCAGCGAGTTTCCTGAAAGGCCGGGCCCTGCAGCCCGGCCTTTTTCACGTCACGCTTGCCCCGGCGGCGCCCCTGCGCGCTCGCGGCGGGTTGGCGCCGGCCCCGGCCTCGTCCTAGAACGGCGCCCGACTGTCCTTCTCACGGGACCGGGAGACCGCGCCAACGTGACGGAAAACGCCGTAATCGCTCGCCGCAGCTTCCTCGCCGGAGCGCTCGTTCTCCTGGGGCTGCGCGGCCCCGCCTCGGCCCAGGAGCCCGCCGAATCCGCCTCGAAGGTCTCGGCGCAGGAGGCCCCCGGCACCTGGCGCCACGCCCTGACCCTGCTCGGCGAGCCGAAATACGGCCCGGACTTCCAGCACTTCGAGTATGCCGATCCGAAGGCGCCGGTCGGCGGCGTGGTGCGGCTCGGAGCCCAGGGCGGTTTCGACAACCTCAACTTCATCGTCAACGGCCTCAAAGGCGATCTCGAAGGCGGGATCACCCAGATCTACGACACGCTGATGGAGGATTCCGGCGACGAGCCGTTCTCCTCCTACGGGCTCCTCGCCGAGGGCGTGCGGATCGCCGAGGACGGCAAGTCGGTCACCTATCGCCTGCGGCCGAACGCGCGCTGGCACGACGGCAAGCCGGTCACCGTCGAGGACGTGATCTGGTCCTTCGACACGCTGAAGGCCAACAGCCCGTTCTACGCCGCCTACTATCACACCGTCACCAAGGCCGAGCCGGGGGCCGAGCGCGAGGTCGTCTTCCGCTTCAGCGAGGCCGGCAACCGCGAGCTGCCGCAGGTGCTGGGCCAGATGCAGGTGCTGCCCAAGCACTGGTGGACCGGCACCGACAAGAACGGCAAGCCGCGCAACGCCACCGAGACGACGCTGGAGATCCCGCTGGGCTCCGGCCCCTACCGCCTCGCCAAGATCGATGCCGGGCGCTCGGCCGTCTACGAGCGCGTGGCGGATTACTGGGGCAAGGACCTGCCGGTGAGCCGCGGCCGCAACAATTTCGGCACGGTCCGCTTCGAGTATTTTCGCGATGGGTCGGTGCTGCTGGAGGCGCTGAAGGGCGACCTCTACGACTTCCGTTCCGAGAACATCGCCCGCAACTGGGCCACCGCCTACGACGACTTCCCGGCGGTGAAGGAGGGACGCCTCATCAAGGAGGAATTCCCCGGCCGCGGCACCGGCATCATGCAGGCCTTCGTGTTCAACCTGCGCCGGGACAAGTTCAAGGACGAACGGGTGCGCCGCGCCTTCAACCTCGCCCTGAATTTCGAGGAGATGAACCGGCAGCTCTTCTACGGTCTCTACAGCCGGATCGATTCCTACTTCTACGGCTCGGACCTCGCCTCGTCGGGCCTGCCCGATGGCCTGGAGAAGGTGATCCTGGAGAGCGTGAAGGACAAGCTGCCCGGGCGCGTCTTCACCGAGACCTACACCAACCCGGTCAACGACACGCCCGAGGCCGTCCGCGCCAACCTGCGCAAGGCGGTCGGCCTGCTGCGCGAGGCCGGCTACGAGCTCAAGGGCGGCAAGATGGTCTCCAAGGCGACCGGCGAGCCGCTGACCGTCGAGTTCCTCGAATTCCAGAACGTGTTCGAAAGGGTGATCCTGCCCTACGCCGCGCAGCTCAAGCTGATCGGCATCGAGAGTTCGATCCGGGTGATCGATCAGGCGCAGTATCAGAACCGCCTGCGCAGCTTCGATTTCGACGTCACGACGTCGAGCTGGCCGGAATCGCTCTCCCCCGGCAACGAGCAGCGGGAGTACTGGGGCTCGGCCGCCGCCGACAAGCCGGGCTCGCGCAACGTCGCCGGGATCAAGGATGCGGGCATCGACGCGCTGATCGAGAAGGTGATCTTCGCGCAGGATCGCGAGACCCTGGTCGCGGCGACGCATGCCCTCGACCGGGCCCTGCTCGCCCACAACTTCGTGGTGCCGCAATGGTCCTCGCCGGTGACGCGGACGATCCGCTGGAACCGTTTCAGCCGTCCGGCGATCCTGCCGAAATACGGCGCCTCGGGCTTCCCGACGACCTGGTGGTACGACGAGGCGCTCGCCACCAAGACGGGGGCACCGCGATGACGACGGGGATGAGCGCGGGCGCGACCCGCCGCGGCGTCGTCCTCGGGACGGGGGTGCTGGCCCTCGCGAGCGCCCTGCCCCGGTCTCCCCGCGCCGAGGGGACGCGCGCCGCCCACGGGCTGTCGAGCTTCGGCGAACTGAAATACGCACCTGACTTTCCGAACTTCGACTACGTGAACCCGATGGCGCCGCGGGGTGGGCGCTTCTCGACGCAGATCGTCCAGACCTTCGGCAATCAGGCGTTCGACACCTTCGACACGCTCAACCCCTACGTCTTCCGCGGCAATGGCGCGGCTGGGATCAACCTCACCTTCGACAGCCTGATGGTGCGCGCGCTCGACGAGCCGGACGCGCTCTACGGCCTCGTCGCCCGCTCGGTCGAGATCAGCCCCGACGGCCTGATCTACCGTTTCACCCTGCGTCCGCAGGCGCGCTTCCACGACGGCTCGACCCTGACAGCCCGGGACGCGGCCTTCTCCCTCAATATCCTCAAGGAGAAGGGCCATCCGACGATCTCGCAGGTGATCCGCGACGTCGCCGAGGCGACGGCGGAGGGCAACGACATTCTGGTCGTCCGCTTCGCCGCCGGCCGCAGCCGCGACCTGCCGCTGATCGTCGCCGGGCTGCCGATCTTCTCGGCGTCCTACTTCGAGGGGCGTGATTTCGAGGCGCAGACGCTGCAGCCGCTGCTCGGCTCCGGCCCCTATCAGGTCGGGCGGATCGATATCGGCCGGTTCATCGAGCTGGAGCGCGTGACCGATTACTGGGCCGCGGACCTGCCTGTCATGGTCGGGCAGAACAACTTCGATCAGCTCCGCTACGAGTATTTCCGCGATCGGCAGGTGGCCTTCGAGGCGTTCAAGGGCGGCGCCTTCACCTACCGCCAGGAATTCACCTCGCGGATCTGGGCGACGGGCTACGACTTCCCTGCCGTGCGCGAGGGCCGCGTCAAGCGCGAGACCCTGCCCGACACCGCGCCCGCCGCCATCCAGGGCTGGTTCTTCAACACCCGCCGCGAGGTGTTCAAGGATCCGCGCGTGCGCGAGGCGATCGGCCTGTGCTTCGACTTCCCCTGGACCAACCGCACGGCGATGTTCGGGGCCTACGAGCGGACGGTCTCGTTCTTCCAGAAGACCGACCTGATGGCGACGGGCAAGCCGTCGGCCGACGAGCTGGCCCTGCTCGAACCCTTCAGCGGACAGATACCGGCGGAGGTGTTCGGCGAGGCCTGGACGCCGCCGGTTCCCGACGGGTCGGGCCAGGACCGGGCGCTGCTCGCCCGCGCGGTGGCGCTCCTCAAGGAGGCGGGCTGCACCCGCGAGGGCGGCGCCCTCCGGTTGGCGAACGGCAAGCCGATCGAGTTCGAGTTCCTCGATTCCGATTCCGTGTGGGAGCCCATCGTCCAGCCCTTCATCCGCAATCTCGGGCTGATCGGCATCAAGGCGCGCCAGCGGGCGGTGGATGCCGCGCAGTACCAGGCGCGGGTGCGCGACTTCGACTTCGACGTTACCGCCCGCGCCGCCTCCGGCGACGCGACGCCGGGGCCGGAGCTGCGCGAGGCCTACGGCTCGCGCGCGGCGGCGATCCAAGGCTCCAACAACCTCGCCGGCATCGCCGACCCGGTGGTCGATGCCCTGCTCGACCGGATCGCCAACGCGGAGTCGCGGGCGAGCCTCACCGTGGCCTGCCGCGCCCTCGACCGGGTTCTTCGGGCCGGCCGCTACTGGATCCCGATGTGGTACTCGCCGGAGTACCGCCTCGCCCTGTGGGACATGTTCGGCCGCCCGGCCAAGCTGCCGGCCTACGGGCTCGGCGTGCCCGGCCTGTGGTGGTACGACGAGGCGAAGGCGCGCCGGATCGGCCGGGGCTGAGGACCATTCATGCTCGCCTACATCCTGCGCCGCCTCGCCCTGATGATTCCGACCATCTTCGGGATCATGCTCATCACCTTCGCCATCATCCAGTTCGCCCCCGGCGGCCCGGTGGAGCGGGTGCTGGCCCAGCTTCAGGGCCAGCAGGAAGGCTCGCTCTCGCGCATCACCGGCGGCCAGGGCGATCTCGGCGGCGGGGTGACCCGCGGCGGGGGTGGCGGCGGCGAGACGTCGAAGTACCGCGGTGCGCAGGGGCTCGACCCCGCCTTCATCAAGAAGCTTGAGGCGCAGTTCGGCTTCGACAAGCCCGCCTACGAACGCTTCGGCAAGATGCTGTGGGACTATCTCCGCTTCGATTTCGGCCGCAGCTACTTCCGCGACGTGTCGGTGCTGGAGCTGATCAAGGAGAAGCTGCCGGTCTCGATCTCGCTCGGCCTGTGGATGACGCTGATCTCCTACGCGATCTCGATTCCGCTCGGCATCCGCAAAGCGGTCGCCGACGGCTCGCGCTTCGATGTCTGGACCTCCGCCGTCGTCATCATCGGCTACGCGATCCCGAGCTTCCTGTTCGGCATCCTGCTCGTGATCCTGTTCGCGGGCGGCTCCTTCCTGCAGATCTTCCCCTTACGCGGCCTCACCTCCGAGAATTTCGAGTCGCTGAGCCTCTGGGGCAAGCTCGTCGACTACGCGTGGCACCTGGTGCTGCCGCTCTCCGCCCTCGTGCTCGGCGCCTTCGCCACCTCGACCCTGCTGACGAAAAACTCGTTCCTCGACGAGATCCGCAAGCAATACGTCGTCACCGCCCGCATGAAGGGCGTGAGCGAGCGCCGCGTCCTCTACGGCCACGTCTTCCGCAACGCGATGCTGATCGTCATCGCGGGCTTCCCCGGCGCCTTCATCACCGCCTTCTTCACGGGCTCGCTGCTGATCGAGACGATCTTCTCCCTCGACGGGCTCGGGCTCCTGTCCTTCAACTCCATCGTCGGCCGCGACTATCCGGTCGTGTTCGCCACGCTCTACATCTTTTCCCTGCTCGGCCTCGCCGTGAACCTCCTGTCCGATCTGACCTATACCTGGATCGATCCGCGCATCGACTTCTCCGCCCGCGGGGCGTGACGGCGCGCGGTTTGCCGGGAAACCGGCGGCCTGCTATCGGCGCGCACCCGCCGCCGGACGCCGACCCGTGACCGCCCTCCCCCTCGTCATCCGCCCCGAGCATCCGGACGACGCCGCGGCGATCGAGCGGCTGCATGCCCGCGCCTTCGGTCCCGGCCGCTTCGCCCGCACCGCCTATCGCCTGCGCGAGGGCGCGGCGCCCCTCTCCGATCTCTGCCTGACCGCGCTGGTCGGCACCTACCTCGTCGGCTCCGTCCGCATCGGTCCGGCCGAGGCCGAGGGCGGATCGCTGCTCGTGCTCGGGCCGCTCACCGTCGATCCGAGCTTTTCCGATCGCGGCATCGGCACGAGCCTGATGCGGGCGAGCCTCGACGCCGCCCGCGCCGCCGGGCACGGTCTCGTCGTCCTCGTCGGCGACGCGCCCTACTACCGCCGCTTCGGCTTCGCGCCGGTGCCCGCCGGCCGGCTCACCCTGCCGGGGCCGGTCGATCCGGCCCGCTTCCTCTGGCTCGAGCTGCGGGACGGCGCGAGCGCGGGCTTCTCCGGACCGATCCGGCCGCCGCGCGGGTGACAAGGCCGCGCTTGACCGCCGCAACCGGGGATCGGACACCAGGGCAAACACGAAGATCACCGGAAACGCCCGCCGTGCCGACCGCAGACGACCGCCAGCCACCCGCCCGCTTCAACGCGGCCCGCCACTGCCTCGCGGAGAATGCCCGGCTGCGCGGCGACAAGACCGCGCTGGTCATGGTCGGCGAGGGCGGCAGCGTCAGCCGCCTCACCTACGGGCAGGCCGACCGGGCGGTGCGCGGCATCGCGGCGGGCCTGCTCGGCCTCGGCCTGCGCGCCGGCGACCGGGTGATGATCCGCATGGGCAACGAGACCGATTACGTGCTGGTCTATTTCGGCGCGCTCGCCGCCGGCCTCGTCGCTCTGCCCTCCTCGCCGCAGCTGACGGCCGACGAAGCGGCCTTCCTGATGGAGAATGCCGGCGTCTCCGCCGTGGTGACCGGCGAAGGCTTTTCCGATTCCGGCGCGGGCGCTCCCGCAGGCTGTCTTCGGCTGGATTCCCAAGCAATCGGGGCGATGAAGGCGGGCGAGCCGCTCGCCGACTACGCCGACACCGCCGCCGACGACCCGGCGACCCTCGTCTACACCTCCGGCACGACGAGCCGCCCGAAGGGCGTCCTCCACGCCCACCGTGCCATCTGGGGCCGCCGGCCGATGCACGCGCACTGGCTCGGACTGACCGAGTCCGATGTGATGCTGCATGCCGGCACCATGAACTGGACCTACACGCTCGGCGTCGGCATCACCGACCCCTGGGCCTGCGGCGCGACGACCGTGCTCTACAACGGCCCGCGCGACCGCGGGATCTGGCCGCGCCTGATCGCCGAGCAGGGCGCGACGATCTTCGCGGCGGTGCCGAGCGTCTACCGCCAGATCCTCAAATACGCCGACCTCGCCGAGCACGACCTTGCGCGGCTTCGCCACGGCGTCACCGCGGGCGAGGCCCTGTCGGCGGACCTTCTCGAAGCGTGGACGCGGGCCACGGCCAAGCCGCTCTACGAGGCGCTCGGCATGAGCGAGATCTCGACCTACGTGTCGAGCGGCCCGACCATCCCCGTCCGCCCCGGCTCGCCCGGACGACCGCAGCCGGGCCGCCGGGTGGCGATCCTGCCCGTCGAGGGTCCGCCCGAGCCGCTGCCGGCCGGCAAGACCGGCCTGCTCGCGGTCCACCGCTCCGATCCCGGCCTGATGCTCGGCTACTGGCAGCGGCCGGAGGAGGAGGCGGCGGTGCTGCGGGGCGAATGGTTCGCCGGCGGCGACCTCGCGCGCCTCGATGCGGACGGATACCTCTGGTTTCAAGGCCGCAACGACGACCTGATGAACGCCATGGGCTACCGCGTCTCGCCGGTCGAGGTGGAGGGCGTGCTGGCCGTCCATCCCGACATCGCCGAGGTCGGCGTGACGGAGCTGGCCGTTCGCCCGGATCTGCGGGTGATCGCCGCCTTCGTGGTGCTCCGCCCCGGCGCCGAACCGGACGAGGACGCCCTGCTGGCGTGGTGCGGCGAGCGCCTGGCCGCCTACAAGGCGCCGCGCGCCGTCCGCTTCCTCGACGCGCTGCCGCGTACCGCCAACGGCAAGGTCCAGCGCAAGCGGCTCGCGGACGCCGCCGGATAAACGACACTCCCCCGTGCTGGATGCCGGTCCGACGCAGCAATGCGTGTGGAGCCGAAGACTTGGCGCCGTGCTTGTTCATGCAGAACCCGGCCGGTACAGCGTTGGCGCCGCGCGTAACGAGACTCATGGCCCCGCTCCCGCTCTCCGTCTTCATCATCGTCAAGAACGAAGTCGATCGCATCGGCGCGACCATCGCGGCCGTGCGCGAGCTCGCCGACGACATCGTCGTCGTCGATTCCGGCTCGACCGACGGGACGCAGGCGCTCGCCGCCTCGCTCGGGGCCCGGGTGATCCACAACGACTGGCCGGGCTACGGCCGGCAGAAGCGCTTCGCCGAGGGCCAGTGCCGCCACGACTGGGTGTTCAACCTCGACGCGGACGAGGTCGTGCCCGCCGACCTCGCCGAGCAGATCCGCGCCGTCTTCGCCGACGAGGAGCCCGCGCATGCCGCGTGGAGCATCGCCATCGCCGAGATCTTTCCGGGCGAGACGCGCCCCCATCCCTGGGCCTACGTCCTGACCCCGGTCCGGATCTACCGGCGGGATCGCAGCACCTACTCCACCTCGCCGGTCCACGACCGTGTCGTGCTGGGGGCGGGCGTCACCGTGGGGCGGATCAAGGGGCGCATCCACCATTTCTCGGTGCGCTCGCTGGGCGACCAGCTCGACAAGCTCAACCGCTATTCGGACCAGCAGGCCGATGACCTCGACGCCCGCGGCGTGACGATCCCGGCCTGGCGCCTCTACGTCGAATTGCCGGGCAACTTCCTGAAGGCCTATTTCGGCCGCCGCCACTTCGTGCGCGGCGCCTACGGTTTCCTCACGGCGATGAACTACGCGATCTCCCGCCACCTGCGCGTGGCCAAGCATTACGAGCGCCGCGTCACAACCCCGCGCCGACCGGGTTGACCCGCCGCCCCGGAGCTTCTACAGCCGACCTGCGGGGAGACGTGGCCGAGAGGCTGAAGGCACTCGTTTGCTAAATGAGCATACCCCTAATAAGGGTATCGAGGGTTCGAATCCCTCCGTCTCCGCCACATATCCCATAACCTCTCGTGCTGTCGGAATTGCACAGATCCCGCGCAGTTCTTGCGCCGTGCCTGCTCCGACGGAATTCCACGAAGCCATGAGCCGGTGGGGCTTTCCGATCGAGGGCGGACTTTGTGTTCCCGCCACGCTCAACAGTGCTAGCACAATTGGCAGCGAGCGCTGAGCCGCCGGACAACAAGCATCGTTGAGCGGAACCGCTCTCGGCTCATCGTAACGCCGATGCCATCCGTGATGCGAATGTCAGCGTAGCCCTTGTTGGCCCAGTCGTCAGCGAGGCACATCGCGCTCGCAGCAAGGCTACGCATGGCCTCCTTGTGATGTCCGCGATAGTTCGCCGAGACGGTAAAGCGAGGTGGTCTAGCGGAAGGCATCTCGTAACCTCATAGAAGCCTGATTGCTTTAGAGGACGTGGGCACGGCTGCGATGTCATCTTCCGCACACGTGAAATCGGGAGCGGTCGTGAGCGTTGGGCGGGGGCTGAACGGCTCGAAAGCAAGGCGAACGAAATCTGTCGCAGACCCGAAGACGTGATCGACCACGCGATACCCCCGATCGGCGAGATCGGCCGCTGGCACTCTTCGTGCACACGCCGATCACGCTACTGGCACCCTGCCAAATATCTCTAGGTTGAGCGTCCACCCTAGGGTGGAGACGGAATGGTAGAGGTTTAGGCTTGTAATTCGGCCACAGCCGGCGCGTATCTTCGTCGGGCCTGTCGGAGGTGACGTTGAGCGACCCAGATCCCGCCGCCCTGTCCGCCGTGATCGCGCGGATGTACGATGCGGCTGTTGATCCCAAGCTTTGGCCCGACGCCATTGAAAGTATCTGTCTATTCGTCGGCGGCAATCAAGCCTTGATGTACTGGCACGACGCGCTCAAGCCGGAAGTCGATACGCTATTCCGATTCAACGACAATCCCTATTACAGCAAGATCTACCTGGAACAATACGCAGCTCTCAACCCGCTCTTTCCAGCTTTTGCCTTCGAACCTGTCGGTGCCGTCATGGCTGCGAGCGATGTGGTGCCGAATGCGGAGATGGAACAGACCCGCTTCCATCGAGAATGGCTGCTGCCGCAGGAGATGACCGATTCGCTGGGGATCGTCCTCGAGAAGGAGGCGACCCGCGCCGCCTTCCTGACCGTTCAGTGGCAGAGGCGGCCGATCGATCAGGCGGCCCGGCGGAGGATGGCCCTGCTCGCCCCCCATCTCCTGCGGTCGGTCGCGATCGGGCGACTGTTCGTGAGCAGCCGTCGGCGCGAGGCCGCCCTGACCGGGACGCTCGACCAGATCGAGGCCGGCGTGTTTCTCGTCGCCGAGACCGGACGCCTCGTCCTCGCCAACGCGCGCGGTCAGCGCATGATCGAGGAGGGACGCCTCCTGCGCGACGTCGGCGGACGCTTGCGGGCGACCTCGACCGCGGCCGACCGCGCCATCTTCGACCATCTGCGCACCCTTGGTGAACGCAACGGAAGTCCCATCGACGATCACGCGATCCCGCTGTCGGCGCCCGGGGACGGCAGCTGGACGGCGATCGTCATGCCCCTCTCCGACGATCGCCTCGGCCCTGAGAGAGAGCCGCGAACGGCGGTCGCGGCCATCTTCGTGCGATCACCGCAACCGGCCGTCGCCAGTCCGCTGGAAGTGTTCGCCCGACGGCACCATCTCACGGCCAGCGAGATCCGCGTGGTCGAGGCGACGTTGCGCCTGAACGGCCTCGACGCCATTGCCGACGCCGTCGGCATCGCGCGCTCGACCGTGAAGACGCACCTGAACCGCGTCTACGGGAAATCCGGCACCAAGAACCAGGCCGAACTCATCAAGAAGATCGCCGGGTTCGCCGCCTAGGACCGAAACCGAACCGAGCTTCTGGTTCGGAATACTGAATCGCCGGGCCCGCAGGCTCCGCCCGATCCCGGCTCGAAGCGACGCGCCGGAGTCCTCCCCGTCGTCGTGAAGGCACCTCAGACTGCGGTCCGGGGCGCTCAAGGGGACGACGGGCGTGACAGCCGAAACGCCACGTCCGCTCGCGCGCGGCCTATTGCGGCGCGAAAGGAACCTGGAACCCGCCCGTCCCGGTCGTTTTCTTCGGCGGGTGTGCCTTGGCCAGGTAATCGAGGACGACCCGGCGCTCGTCGTCGTCGAGCTTCGCCATGCCGTGCTTCTCGCTCATGAGCGTGATGGTCTCGTCCCAGCGTTCACGGCTCAAGCCCTGCGCCGCAACGAGCCGGTAGGCGTGGCAGGCGGAGCAGGTGCCGAACGCCTCGTCGCGTCCGGGAGCGGCGGGAAGGGATTCGGCACTCTCCTCCCGCGGTGCGGTCGGCTGAGCCGAGACCGGAGTCGAGACCGCGCCGAGCAAGAGCGCGGCAGCGGCGATCAGGGAGCGGATCGGCATCGGCTCAGCCCACCAGGATCGCGATGCGGTGCTGGGCATTGCCGCCGTAGCCCTGCGGGTTCCAGTTGGTCGCCAGGGTCGGCTGCGTCCGGCCGTTGACGTCGGTCGCGCGGGCGAAGATCTCGTAGTAGCCGTCCGACGGAAGTCTGAGCCGGGCCGTCCAGCGGTGCCAGTCGTAGCGATTCTTGAGCGCCGCGAGCTTGGCCTCGCTCCAGGTCTGACCGCCATCGATGCTGACATCGACGCGGGCGATCGGAACGTCGCCACCCCAGGCCGCGCCGCGTAGATCGAGATCGTGCGCGCCCGCCGGCAGCCGCGTGCCGTTCGCCGGCGACGTGGTCACGGCCCTGACCGGCATCGATTCGAGGATGCGGAAGGGTACGCCGTCGCCCTTGGAGCCAGGCACCAGCGGCCGCTCGGGCAGTCGGTACGAGTGACCGGTCATCCCCTGGCCGTCGTGCTCCCGGTCGCGCAGGGTGATCCGCGTCAGCCACTTGTGGGACAGCGAGCCCGGCCAACCGGGCACGACGAGCCTCAGGGGGCCGCCGTGGATGTTCGGCAGCGGCTCGCCGTTCATCGCGAAGACCAGCAGGTTGTGCTCCTCCATCGCCTTGGCGACGGGCATGCCGCGCGACAGGCTCTCCTTCTTGGCATCGCCCGAGAGATGGGGGTCGGCGCCGTGATGGGCCGTGTACTGCGCCGACGGCTTGACCTTCGCCGCCCGGAGCACCTCGTTCAGCGGGATGCCGGTCCATTCCGCGCAGCCGGCCCCGCCGTTGGTCCACTGGTTGCCGCGCGCCGGCGGCTGGAAGAACGACCGGCCGTTGCCGCCGCATTCCAGCACCATGCGGTAGGTCCTGGGCTTGAAGCGCTCCTTCAACTCCTTGAGCGAGAGGACCAGCGGCGCCTCGACCTCGCCATCGATCGTCAGCGACCAGTTTTCCCGATCGGCCGCCGCCTCGGGCACCTGCCCGTTGCAGCGGATGAAGAACTTCGAGATCGGGGTGGTGTCGTCGTCGAGCAGGTGCGCCGGCGTCTCCGCCACCAGAGGCCGATCGCCGAGGCTCGTCAGCCCGGAATCTTTGCCCTCGAAAGCGAAGGAGGCGGAATCGGCGGCGGCGGCCGGCTTCGCGGCCTCGCTCGGCTTCGCCTCCTGCGCGCGGACGGAGCCGGCCGTCATCACCGTCCCGGATCCGAGTGCGGCGCCTGCAAGTCCGGCCCCAGCGAGGAAGCCGCGCCGGTCGAGGCCGGCCGTTTGCACCGGGATCGTCGGTGCGTCGTCGCGCTTGGCTGTCATGGCATCCTCCCTCGGATCGTTGCGGCCAACGAGCGGAATGTCCCCTCCGCCTCGTGCCGTCCCGACTGGGCGAGCCGCCGGGACAGGAAGAGACGTACGCAAGACGGCTCGAACGCGCCATGATCTAGCCACTCCACCGAAGTCTTGTAAATGATATATGAGCTTGCTTGAGGCAGACGAGCTTGCTATGAAGGTCGCGGCATTCTGCCATCGACGCGCGAGTTCAGCCGGGAGAGCCGGCTTCGGGTTCGCCAACCGATACGCAAGCCATCAGGGCCCGTTCACGGACCTTCCGGACACCTTTTCGCTGGATCTTCGGCTCAACACGTCTGAAGATTATCGTCGCGGCGTACGGCCGTGCCGAAGCGCAAATAGAAACAAGACATAGCTCGCAAAAGATCGTGGCCTGAGCCGCGGCGCAGGGAGGAGCGTATGGACTTGAATCAACCGCTGTTGGAGGTCGACGGCGTTACGCTGCGATACAAGACGCCGCATCACCTGATCACTGCGACCTACAAGGTCAGCTTCGACGTTCTGCCGGGCGATCGTTTTGTTCTGCTCGGCCCATCCGGCTGCGGAAAGTCGACGCTCCTCAAGGCGGTCGGCGGCTACATGGCGCCGACCGAGGGCGAGATCCGGCTGAAGGGCCAGGTCGTGACCGGTCCGGGTCCGGATCGGATGATGGTCTTCCAGGAATTCGATCAGCTCCTGCCCTGGAAGACGGTCAAGCAGAACGTCGTCTTCGCCCTCGAAGCCTCCGGCCGCCTCACCGGCCGCGCCGCCGAGGAACGAGCGATGGCCTATATCGACAAGGTCAACCTCACGAAGTTCCTCGACAGCTATCCGCACATGCTGTCCGGGGGCATGAAGCAGCGCGTCGCAATCGCCCGCGGGATGGCGATGGAGCCCGACATCCTGCTGATGGACGAGCCCTTTGCGGCCCTCGACGCCCTCACGCGACGGCGGATGCAGGACGAGCTCCTCGCGCTCTGGGACGAGACCCGCTTCACCGTCCTCTTCGTCACCCACTCCATCCCCGAAGCGATCAAGATCGGCTCGCGGATCCTCCTGCTCTCGCCGCATCCGGGCGAGGTGAAGGCCGAATTGAACAGTGCGTCCTCGCCGGGAGAGCAGGCGGGCCTCGAGAGCCGCATCCAGCAGATGCTGTTTGCGGAGGAGATCAAGGAGGCGGAGAATGTCTAGCGCGAATGCCCTCGCCGAGGCTGTGCCCATGGCCCCCTCGCGCCCCGAGATCGTCCGCGAGCGGCTCTCCGCGCAGGGCGGCACCATCGTCGAGAAGCCGCTGACGACGCTGGAACTGCTCTACAACCAAGCCTGGCTGCGCAAGATCCTCATCCTGGCCGTGCTGGCCTCGATCTGGGAGATCTACGGGCGATATCTCGACAACGATCTTCTGTTTCCGACCTTCACCTCGACGCTCGCGGCCTTCTTCCGCGGCATGGCGGACGGGACGCTGCCCCTCCGGGCCTGGGGATCGGTGAAGATCCTGCTGGTCGGCTACGGTATCGGGATCGTGCTCGCGACGGTGCTGACGGGCCTCGCCATCGCCTCGCGGATCGGCACCGACTTCCTCGAAACCATGACGTCGATGCTCAATCCGCTGCCGGCGATCGCATTGCTGCCGCTGGCACTGATTTGGTTCGGCCTCGGCAACGGAAGTCTCGTCTTCGTGCTGGTGCATTCCGTTACCTGGGCGATCGCCCTCAACACGCATTCCGGCTTCCTCTCGGTGAGCCGGACGCTGAAGATGGTCGGACGCAACTACGGCCTCAGCGGCGCGAGCCTCATCCGGAAGATCCTGATTCCCGCGGCGTTTCCCAGCATCCTCACCGGCCTGAAGGTCGGCTGGGCCTTCGCGTGGCGCACGCTCATCGCGGCGGAACTCGTCTTCGGCGTCTCGTCCGGTTCCGGTGGTCTCGGCTGGTACATCTTCGAGAACAAGAACATGCTCGACATCCCGAACGTGTTCGCCGGGCTCCTGACCGTGATCCTGATCGGCCTCGTCGTCGAGAACTTGATCTTCCAGACGATCGAGAGCCACACCATCCAGCGCTGGGGCATGCAGGCCTGACGCGCCGACTAGGCATCATTCGAGAGCGATCGTCATCCCGAGGTGTCGGCAGCACCTCGGGATGACCTTTGCCGGCCAGCGCCAACATCCAAGCCGGGACGGTCTTCCGTCGGCCGCGGGCCTGCGGCTCAGGGGCATCCGAACGCCACCGCCCTCACACCCCGCTCAAGTCATGTATATGACATATTAATGTTGACAGCCTCCGGCCTGGGCGTATCCTCGGCGCGACGCTGACGGCATCGACAGATCGGCGCGAAACTGGTGAGGAACGCCATGACGGCACGGAACATGATCCGGCTCGTCGGCACGGTCGCGGCTTTGTGGGCGGCGCTCGGCGCGGCCTCGGCCGAGGTATCGACCGTCCGGCTCGCCAAGCAGTTCGGGATTTCCTACCTGCCGCTGACCGTGATGGAGGAGGAGGGCCTGCTGGAGAAGCAGGCCAAGGCGCGCGGCCTCGACATCAAGGCCGAGTGGCTGCGCTTCACCGGCGGCTCCGGCATGAACGAGGCCCTGCTCTCCGGCAATCTCGATCTCGCCGCCGGCGGTGTCGGCCCGTTCCTGACGATCTGGGGCCGCACGCAGACCAACATCAAGGTCAAGGGCGTGGCGGCCCTGAACGCGATGCCGCTCTGGCTGGTGACGGTCAATCCCGACGTGAAGTCGATCAAGGATTTCGGGCCGAAGGACAAGATCGCGCTCCCGACCGTGAAGACCTCGATCCAGGCGATCACCCTGCAGATGGCCGCCGAGCAGGCGTTCGGGGCGGGCCAGCAGGGCAAGCTCGACCCGCTCACCGTCTCGATGGGGCATCCGGACGCGCAGACCGCGATGCTGGGCGGCCGCTCGGAGATCACCGCGCATTTCGGCGCGCCGCCGTTCCAGGAACTGGAGTTGAAGGATCCCCGTGCCCGCAAGGTGCTCGACAGCTTCGACGTGATGGGCGGGCCGCACACCTTCAACCTCGTCTGGGCCTCCGGCCGCTTCGTCACCGCGAACCCGAAGGTGACCGCGGCCTTCCTGGCGGCGCTGGAGGACAGCCTGAAGCTGATCCGCGACGACCCGAACCGGGCCGCCGCGCTCTGGATCAAGGCCGAGGGGGCGAAACTCTCGCAGGAGGAGGCGGTGGCGATCATCCGCGCGCCGCAGAACGAGTGGACGACCGCGCCGAAGCGGATGCTCGACTACCTCGGCTACATGAACCGCGCCGGGCTGGTCTCGGCCAAGGCGAGCGCCGAGAGCGAGCTGTTCTTCCCCGCCTCCGACACCGGTGCCCCGAAAGAGGCCGCGCGGTGACGGCGCCCGTCGATCACGCCGCCGCCGCACGGGGCGCCACCGAGGCGCTGCGGGTCCGCATCCGGCGCGGGGACGGCATCGAGGACTTCGCCGTGCCGCGGCGCGCCAACCAGACCGTGCTCGACGTCGTCACCGAGATCCAGCGCGAGCAGGATCCGACGCTGGCCTACCGCTTCGCCTGCCGGGTCGGCATGTGCGGTTCCTGCGGCATGACGGTGAACGGGCGCCCGCGCTGGACCTGCCGGACCCGCGTCGCCGCCGTGGCCCCGGAGGGCGAATTGCTGCTGGAGCCGCTGCGCAACCTGCCGGTGGTGAAGGATCTCGCCGTCGACATGGAGCCCTTCTTCGAGAAGTGGCGTCGCGCCCACGGCTATTTCGAGCCGGGCGAGAACCCGCCGGACGATTTCGCAACGGTGCTTCCCGATTCCGCGGAGCGCCGCGAGGCGGATGCGGGCATCGAGTGCATCAATTGCGGCGTCTGCTACGCCGCCTGCGATCTGGTGACGTGGAACCCCGATTATCTCGGCCCGGCGGCGCTGAACCGGGCCTGGACCCTCGTCAACGACGTGCGCGACCGCGACGGCGACGCGCGCCTCGCGGCGGTGGCGGGTGATGCCGGCTGCCATTCCTGCCACAGCCACATGAGCTGCACGGAACACTGTCCGAAGGCCCTCAGCCCCACCTTCGCCATCGCCGGGCTCAAGCGCGAGACCGGTAGGGCGGCGCTCCGCCGGCTCTGGAGGCGCGGATGAGCCCGCTTCTCTACCTCGCCCAGCGCGGCACCGCCGCGATCCTGGCGCTCACCGTGGCGGTGCATCTCGGCACGATCCTCTACGCGGTGCGCGGCGGGCTCACCGCGGGCGAGATCCTCGGTCGGACGCAGGGAAATGTCGGCTTCCTGCTGTTCTACGCGGTCTTCGTGCTGGCGGCGGCGATCCACGCGCCGATCGGCCTGCGCAGCGTGCTGCGCGAGTGGACCGGCTGGCGCGGCCGCTCCCTCGACCTCGCCATGCTCGCCGTCTCGGCCCTGCTGGCGGGGCTGGGACTGCGCGCGACGCTGGCGGTGTACTGGGCATGAGCGCGCACGCCGCATCGGCAGGGCACATTCCCTCCCCCCGCAGCGGGCGGAGGAAGAACAGCGCCCTGAGGCAGCATCCGGGAGACCCGGCATGAGAGCGTCCCTGAGCCCCGGCATCACCCACGCCCCCCACCGCCGGCCGGGTTTCGCCGCCGCGCTGATCCACCGGCTCTCCGGCATCGCGCTGGCGCTGTTCCTGCCGATGCACTTCATCGCCCTCGGCACCGCGCTCCAGGGCGCCGACCGGCTCGAGAGCTTCCTCGGCCTCACCCACAACGGCTTCGTGCGCACCGCCGAGTGGGGCCTCGTCTGCGCGCTGGCCGTCCACATGGCGCTCGGCCTGCGGGTGCTGGCGATCGAGTGGCTGAGCTACCGCGAGCGCACCGCCGTCGTCGTCTCGGGCTGCCTCGCGACCGCGTTCGCGATCGGCCTCCTGTTCCTGCTCAGCGGGGCCTGACGCCCCGCCGACCCCCTCCCCCGGCACATCCCGGAGATCCGCCATGGACCTCGACCTGCACGAATTCGAGGAGGTCTGCCGCGACCTCTACGTCCGGGCCCTGAAGATCCTGCCGCCCGACATCAAGGCCGGCTTCGCCGACCTGCAGCGGGCCGAGACCAGCACGACCGGCCGCGCCATCCTCGACACGATGGTGGAGAACGTCGCGGTCGCCGAGCGCACCAAGAACATCCTCTGCCAGGACACCGGCATCCCGATCTACAACATCCGCATCGGCCGCGACGTCGGTTTCGACGGCGTCGCGCTGAAGGCCGCGATCCGGCGCGGCTGCGAGCGGGCGACGAAGGAGTTCTCCCTTCGCTCCTCCGTGGTCCACCCGATCACCCGGACGAACGAGCAGACCTCCTGCGGCATCCGGGTTCCGATCATCCACATCGATTTCGACGACAGCCCTGAGACCGTCGCGGTCGAGATGATCCCGAAGGGCTCGGGCTCGGAGAACGGCTCCTTCCTGCAGATGCTGCTGCCCTCCGACGGGATCGGCGCGGCCAAACGCTTCGTGATCGACCGGGTGATCGAGCTCGGCGGCCGGGTCTGCCCGCCGACCATCGTCGGCGTCGGATTGGGCGGCACCTCCGACCTGTGCATGCACCTCGCCAAGGTGGCGGCGACCCGGCCGCTGCGCTCGGTCTGCGCCGACCCGGAGGGCGCGCGGATCGAGGCGGAGCTGTCGCGCGCGGTGAACGAACTCGGCATCGGCCCGCAGGGGCTCGGCGGGCGCTCGACCAGCTTCGCCGTGCACGTCGAACTGGCCGCCACCCACATCACCCAGAACCCGGTCGCAGTGAACATCCAGTGCCACTCGGCCCGCCGCGCCCGCGCGACGATCACGCCGGGCGGCATCGCCTTCGATTGAGGAGACAGTCGTGGCCCACCACGTCCTCGACATGCCGGCCGGTGAGGCCGAGATCCGGGCCCTTCGGATCGGCGACACCGTGACCCTGCGGCGCTGGCTGTTCGGCATCCGCGACGCGACCCTGATCCACATGTTCGACCGGGACCGGCCGACCCGGCTCGACCTCGCCGGCCACGCGGTGATCCACACCGCGCCGAACGTGCACCGGGTCGAGCCGTCACCCGAGGCGCCGGTCGGCTACGCGCCGTTCTGCATCGGCACCACGACCTCGATGCGCATGGAGCGCTTCACCGACGCCCTGATGGCGCGCGAGGGCGTTCGCCTGATCGTCGGCAAGGGCGGCATGGGGCCGGCGACGCTCAAGGCCTTCGCCGAGCGCGGGGGCGCCTACCTCGCCATCGTCGGCGGCGCCGCGGCCCTGGAGACCACCTGGATCGAGCGGATCGAGGATGTCGACCTCGACGACCTCCATCCCGAGAGCCTGTGGCGCTTCGCCATCCGCGATTTCGGTCCGCTGCTGGTGGGCATGGATTCGCACGGCGGCTCGCTCTTCGCCGAGGTGCAGCGCGACGTGGCCGCCCGCCGCGACGCGGTGGTGGCCAGCCTGGAGAACGCGCGATGAATCCAGCTCAGGTCGAGACCGATATCCTGATCCTCGGCTCCGGCGGGGCCGGCCTGTTCGCGGCGCTCCACGCCAAGAAGACCGCGCCCGACCTCGACGTGACGGTCGCGGTGAAGGGCCTGCTCGGCAAGTGCGGCTGCACCCGCATGGTCCAGGGCGGCTACAACGTGGCGTTGGCGCCGGGCGACTCGGTCGAGCGCCACTTCATGGACACGGTCGAGGGCGGCAAGTGGCTCAACGACCAAGCGCTCGCCTGGACGCTCGTCACCGAGGCGCAGGTTCGCATCCGTGAGCTCGAGACGGAGCTCGGCTGCTTCTTCGACCGCAATGCCGACGGCAGCGTGCACCAGAAGGCTTTTGCCGGCCAGACCTTCGATCGCACGGTGCACAAGGGCGACCTCACCGGCATCGAGATCATCAACCGCCTGTCCGAGCAGGTCTGGCGCCGCGACGTGCGCCGCCTGGAGGACCACCGGGCGCTGGAACTGATCCCGGCCCGCGACGGATCCGGGCTCGCGGGCGTCCTGATGCTCGACATGCGCACCGGCGAGCCGAAGCTGATCCGGGCCAAGGCCGTGCTGCTCGCCACCGGCGGCGGGCCGACCATGTACAAGTACCACACGCCGTCCGGCGACAAGTCCTGCGACGGGCTCGCCATGGCGCTGCGGGCGGGACTTCCCCTGCGCGACATGGAGATGGTGCAGTTCCACCCCACCGGGCTGCTCGCCGGGGACGGCACCCGCATGACCGGCACGGTGCTGGAGGAGGGCCTGCGCGGGGCGGGCGGCTGGCTGCTCGATTCGACCGGCGAACGCTTCATGCACGCCTACGACCCGCGCGGAGAGCGGGCCACCCGCGACGTCGTCAGCCGCTCGATCATGCGGCGCATCCGCGAGGGCTTCGCCACCCCGAGCGGGGGCGTCCACATCCAGATGAGCCATCTCGGACCCGAGGATGTGCGCCGCAAGTTCAAGGGCATGGTCGAGCGCTGCGCCGATTGCGGCTTCGACCTCGCCGGCGGTCTGGTCGAGGTGATCCCGACCGCCCACTACATGATGGGCGGCATCGCCTTCGCCGTCGATTGCACCACCGCGATGCCGCGTCTCTTTGCGGCGGGCGAGGATACCGGCGGCGTGCACGGGGCGAACCGGCTCGGCGGCAACGGGGTGGCGAACTCGACCGTGTTCGGCGGGCTTGCCGGCCAGTCCATGGCCCGCGCCGTCGCGCGCGACGGGCGCCTCGCCGATCCCGATCCGCGCGCGATCGAGGCCGGCCTCGCCCGCGCCTACGGTCCCGTCGGCCGTCCGGCGGCCGAGCTGCCCGCGATCCGCGAGGCCCTGTACGAGACGATGTGGACCGACGTCGGCATCCTCCGGGACGCCGCCGGCCTGGAGCGGGCGCTCACGGCCCTCGACGGCTTGGAGCAGGCCGTCACCCGATCGGGCGCGCCAGACGGCGACCGGCGCTACGCGCTCACCTGGATGGACCGGCTGAATCTGGAAAACCTCGTTCTGGTGTCCCAGGCCGTCGCGCGGGCGGCGTTGGCCCGCACCGACAGCCGGGGCGCGCATTTCCGCGAGGATTACCCCGAGACCTCGGACCTCGCGACCTCGCGCTACACCGTCGTGCGTCGTCACGGCGAGGCCTTCGACCTCGCCATGGAGCCCGTCCGCTTCACCCATGTGCGGCCGGGCGGCTCGCTCCTCGACGCGGCGGCGTAAGGCCCGCCGCGCCGATCACCCCGGGAAGAGGCCCGGCAGGGCCAGCGCCGTGGTGGTGAGGCCGATCGCGGCCAGCAGCCCGAGCACGAGGCTGCGGAAACGGCGCTGGTCGATCCGGGCGAAGAGCGACAGACCGGCCAGCACGCTCACCAGCACCACCGGCAGGGCGAGGGCGAGATCACCGACCAGTTCCGGCGGGATCGGATCGAGGAAGAGCAGGATTGCCAGCGCCCAGACCTGCATCACCAGGGTGAAGGACTGGTAGACCGCCCGCTGCGTGCGCGGGTCCCAGCCGCGCACGAGGCTCCAGGCCGTCGGCAGCGCCCCGGACAGCCCGGCGATGCCGCCGAGCACGCCGCCCAGGAAGCCGATCGCGCCGTCGCTCCACGAATTGCCGAAGCCGACCCGGAAATCGGCCCGCAGCAGGGAGACGATGCCGCTGTAGAGCACCAGGAACGCCCCGATCGACACCTTGACGACGTTCGGATCGAGCCCGTGCAGGAGATGGATGCCGATCGGCGCTCCGGCGAGGCCGGGCAGGATCATCGCGAAGGCCGTGCCGCGCGGCGGCCAGGTCCGCAGACGCAGGATCGACAGGCTCTGCGAGAGGATGCTGCAGACCAGGACCAGCGCCGTCGCCTCCACCGGCGAGCGGATCGAGAGCAGCGTGCCGGACGCGATCAGGGCGAAGGCGAATCCCGTCAGCCCTGAGATCAAGCCGGCGCAGCCGACGCACAGGATGAGGAGGAGCGTCTCGTTCACGAAAGCATGTCCACGGATGGGAATGGCCGGCGCCCGTCGCGGTCGCGGCCTCGCGCGGCGACTCCGGTCGTTCTTGGAACATATCTTATATAAGACATAGCGCGGCAAACAAGTGTTGGACGCAGCGCGTCAGCCTCGACGCAGGCGCGCATCTCCCATTCCGTGATGAAGTCGGTTTGCGCTTGACGCTCTCAAACTTATAGGTCTTATATAAGACTAGTCGCCGCCAAGAGCCGACGACAGCCAGCAGGAGGACCGCATGAGCAGCCACGCCGCGCCCGGCGAGGGACGCCGCAAGCCGCATCTTCTCGCCCATTCCCCCGAGGACAACGTCGCCGTCGCGGTGATCGAGGGGCTGAGCGCCGAGACCGATGCCTTCGGGGTGATCACCGAGAACGACTCCACCTTCGAGGTGCATGTCCGGCACGACATCCCGATCGGCCACAAGGTCGCGCTGACCGACCTCAAGGCCGGCGATACGGCCATCAAGTACGGCCAGGACATCGGCAAGGTCATCAAGGACGTCGCCAAGGGCGAGCACGTCCACGTTCACAACGTCAAGACGAAGCGCTGGTGAGGTGACGATGTTCAAGGAATCCGCTCAGCTCGAACACGAGATCGCCACGCCCTTCGTCGGCGGCGCTCCCGATCAGTTCGCCACCAAGGCGCTCTCGACCAATCGCGCCTCCGCCGATTACGAGGCCGCCACCTTCATGGGATGGCGCCGCGAGAACGGCCGTGTCGGCGTGCGCAACCACGTCGTCCTGCTTCCGCTCGACGATCTCTCGAACGCCGCCTGCGAGGCGGTGGCCAACAATGTGAAGGGCACGATGGCGCTGCCCCACGCCTACGGCCGGCTCCAGTTCGGCGAGGATCTCGAACTGCACTTCCGCACCCTCATCGGCATCGGCTCGAACCCGAACGTCGCCGCCGTGGTGGTGATCGGCATCGAGGACCAGTGGACCAACCGCGTGGTCGAGGGCATCGCCAAGACCGGCAAGCCGGTGATCGGCTTCGGCATCGAGGGCCACGGCGACATCGCCACCGTCGCCAAGGCCAGCTACCAGGCCAAGCGCTTCGTGCAATGGGCCACTGAGCTCCAGCGCGAGGAATGCCCGATCTCGGACCTCTGGGTCTCGACGAAGTGCGGCGAGTCCGACACCACCACGGGCCTCGCCTCCTGCCCCACCGTCGGCAACATGTACGACAAGCTGATCCCGCACGGGATCTACGGGGTGTTCGGCGAGACCTCGGAGATCACCGGGGCGGAGCATCTCTGCCGGGAGCGGGCGGCGAGCCCGGACATCTCCGACAAGTGGTACGCCATGTGGAAGGCCTACCAGGACGACGTGATCGAGGCCCACAAGACCGACGACCTGTCGGACTCGCAGCCGACCAAGGGCAACATCGCGGGCGGTCTCACCACGATCGAGGAGAAGGCGCTCGGCAACCTCGAGAAGATCGGCCACGAGTGCCGCTTCATCGACGCCCTGCAGCCGGCGGAAAGCCCGGCCAAGGGCCCCGGCCTCTACTTCATGGACACCTCCTCGGCCGCGGCCGAGTGCGTGACCCTGATGGCGGCGGCGGGCTACGTGGTGCACACCTTCCCCACGGGCCAGGGCAACGTGATCGGCAACCCGATCGTCCCGGTGATCAAGATCACCGGCAACCCGCGCACCGTGCGCACCATGGGCGAGCATATCGACGTCGATGTCTCGGGGGTGCTCACCCGCGAGATGACGATCCCGCAGGCCGGCGACGCGCTGATCGACATGGTGGTGCGCACCGCCAACGGCCGGCTCACGGCGGCCGAGTCGCTCGGCCACCGGGAGTTCGTGATGACGAAACTCTACCGCAGCGCCTGACGCACCCGTCCCACGCGCCCGCGGACCGCGCCAGGGTCCCGCGGGCGCCGCCCCGACGCCACGGGGAGAGGACCACGAGAGGAGGAACGACCGCGGGACACATCGCGGCGTCTTCCGTCCCGATACAGTGGAGGAACGCCATGAGGTTGCTGCGGTCGATCTACGGCCAGGTCCTGCTCGGCATCGCGCTGGGTATCGTCGTGGGGGTCGTCGCGCCCGACTTCGCTGTCGGGTGCAAGGTCCTCGGTGACATGTTCATCAACCTGATCAAGATGATCGTCGCGCCCGTCATCTTCTGCACCGTCGTCGTCGGCATCGCCCATGTCGGCGACATGAAGAGCGTCGGGCGGATGGGCCTGAAGACCATCGTCTATTTCGAACTCGCCACCACCGTGGCGCTCGCGGCCGGGCTCCTCTTCGTCAACGTGCTGCGGCCGGGCGACGGCATCGACGCCACCGTCGAGAGCCTCGACGCGAGCCTCGTGGCCGGCATCGCCGGCAAGGCGCACGCGCAGTCGCCGATGGAGATCATCGCCAACATCATCCCGCACAGCGCGGTCGACGCCTTCGCCAAGGGCGATCTGATCCAGGTGATGTTCTTCTCGGTCCTGGTGGGCATGGGGCTCGCCACCCTCGGCCGCAAGGGCGAGTTCCCCCTGCGGGTCGTCCACGCCTTCGGCGACGTGCTGATGAAGGTCGTCGGCCTCATCATGCACTTCGCGCCGGTCGGCGCCTTCGGCGCGATGGCCTTCACCATCGGCAAGTTCGGGCTCGGGATCCTCGCCCAGTACGGGATGCTGATCGTCTCGCTCTACCTGACCTTCATCGTCTTCATCGTGTTCTTCCTCGGCGGCGTGATGCGCTTCTACGTGGGACTGAGCCTGTGGAAGCTGTTCCGCTACACCCGCGAGGAGATGTTCATCCTTCTCGGCACCACCAGCTCGGAATCGGTGCTGCCGCGGATCATGGCCAAGCTCAACGGCCTGGGCGTCGACAAGAGCGTGACCGGACTGGTCATGCCGGCTGGCCTGTCCTTCAACATGGACGGCTCCTGCATCTACCTGACCATGGCGGTCGGCTTCATCGCCCAGGCCCTCAACATCCCGCTGAGCTGGGAGCAGCAGCTCGGCATCCTGGCCATCGCCTTGGTGACCTCGAAGGGCGTGGCCGGCGTGGCCGGCGCGATCCTGTTCGTGCTCGCCGCGACGCTGCAGGCCTCGCAGCTGCTGCCGGTGGCGGGGATCGCCCTGATCATCGGCGTGGACCGCATCCTGAACGAGCTGCGCTGCGTCACCAACGCGGTCGGCAACATGGTGGCGACGCTGGTGATCGCCCGCTGGGAGGGAAAGATCGACCTCGCCCATGCCCGCGCGGTACTCGACGGCCGCATCACGCCCAACCTCGAAACCCTGGACGACGAGAGCGAAGCCTCCGCCGAGCGGCCCGCCCACGAGCCGGCGGCGGCGCTCCGGCGCTCCCCGCCCGGCGCGGTGCCGGCGGTCTGAAGTACAGCGGAGAAGCCAACCATGCCCAAAATCGTCGTCAGCGAGTTCATGGACGAGGCAGCCATCGCCGCCGAACTCTCCGGCTTCGAGGTTCTGTACGATCCCGGTCTCGTCGATCGGCCCGACGTCCTGGCGGCGGCTCTGGCGGGCGCCGACGGGCTGATCGTGCGCAACCGGACGCAGGTGCGCGGCGATCTGCTCGCGGGCGCTCCCGACCTCAAGGTGGTCGGACGCCTCGGCGTCGGCCTCGACAACATCGACGTCGAGGCCTGCCGCGCCCGCGGCATCGCGGTCTATCCGGCGACCGGTGCCAATGACGGGGCGGTGGCCGAGTACGTCGTGGGATGCGCGCTGCTGCTCCTGCGCGGCGCCTACGGCGCGAGCGCCGAGGTCGCGGCCGGCACCTGGCCGCGCAATGCCCTGATGGGCCGGGAGATCGGGGCCAAGCGCCTCGGCCTTGTCGGCTTCGGCGCCATCGCCCGCGAGACCGCCCGCCGCGCCGCCGCCCTCGACATGTCGATCGCGGCGCACGACCCGTTTCTCCCGCCCGAGGATCCGGCCTGGACGCCGGCCCACGGACCGGTCGCGCGCGTCGCCCTCGATGCGCTGATCGCGGACAGCGACGTCCTCTCCCTGCACGTGCCCCTGACCGACGGGACTCGCGGCCTCATCGATGCGGACGCGATCGCCCGGATGCCCCGGGGCGCGGTGCTGATCAACGCCGCCCGCGGCGGCATCGTCGACGAGGTGGCGGTCGCCGCCGCCCTGCGCTCCGGCCATCTCGGCGGCGCGGCGCTCGATGTCTTCGCCCGCGAGCCCCTCGACGAGCAGGCCGGTGCCGTCTTCAAGGACGTGCCGAATCTGATCCTGACCCCGCACATCGCCGGCGTGACCCAGGAGTCGAACGTGCGCGTCTCCGCCGTCACGGCTCGGGCCGTGCGCCGCCACCTCACGGAGAGCTGATCCGATGCCGATCGTTTCCCTCGCGGAGGCGGAAGCGCTCGCCGCCCACGCCCTTGTCCGATGCGGCACGACGGAGTCCGCCGCGGCGAGCGTCGCCCGCGCCCTGGTCGGCGCCGAAGCGGACGGGCTGAAGGGGCACGGCCTTTCGCGCGTGTCGCCCTACGGCGCACAGGTGCGCGCCGGCAAGGTCGTCGGCGACGCGCTGCCGCGCCTGGAACGCCCGCGGCCGGGGGTGCTGGCCATCGATGCCGCCCACGGCTTCGCCTATCCGGCCATCGACCTCGCTGTCGAGGCGTTGCCGGATCTGGCCCGCGAGCAGGGCATCGCCGCGGCCGGCATCCGCCGCTCGCACCATTGCGGCGCGGCGGGCCGCCCGGTCGAGGCGCTGGCGGAGCGCGGCTGCGTCGCTCTGCTCTTCGCCAACACCCCGGCCGCGATGGCGCCCTGGGGCGGGTCCCGCGCAGTGTTCGGCACCAACCCGCTCGCCTTCGCCTGCCCGCTGCCCGACCGGGCGCCCCTCGTCGTCGACCTCGCCCTGTCGAAGGTGGCGCGCGCCAACATCGTCGGCGCGGCCAAGCGGGGCGAGACGATCCCCGAGGGCTGGGCTCTGGACGCGGAGGGACGCCCGACCATCGATGCGCAGGAAGCGCTCGCGGGCACGATGGTGCCGCTCGGCAATGCCAAGGGCACGGCGCTCGCGCTGATGGTGGAACTGCTCGCCGCGGGCCTCGTCGGCGCGCGCTTCGCCGGAGAGGCCTCGTCCTTCCTCGACGCCGAGGGCGATCCGCCGGGCACGGGCCAGCTGATCCTGGCCCTCGACGCGACGGCCATGAGTCCGGACGGTCCGGCCCGCTTCGCCGCGCTCGCGGCGTCCATTGAGGCACAGGAGGGCGCGCGGCTTCCGGGCGCCCGGCGCCTCGCGCTGCGCCGCCGCGCCGAAGCGGAGGGCCTGAACCTGCCGGACGTCTTGCTTGCCGAAATCCGGGCCTTGTGAAGCGATTGCCTGTGCGGAGGAAAATGCTGTGATTGCTCCGATCAACAGGCCGACGTAAGCCAGAGGAGGGAGAGGTGCTGGACACATCCTTCGACGCTCTACCCGCAGGTGGGGCTCGGCGTCGTCACGAGATGGAACGGTCAGGGGACGGGCAGGCGGGTTCAGGGCGTGGCAATGCGGTCGGCTTTCGGCCGCTTTACCGGCAGGTCTACGACACGCTGCTGAAGCGTCTGGCCGACGCCGTCTGGCAACCCGGCCAGATCCTCCCGAGCGAGGGGCAGCTGGCCGCCGAGCTCGGGGTCAGCCAGGGCACCGTGCGCAAGGCCCTCGATGCCCTCACCGCCGACAGCCTGCTGGTGCGCCGCCAGGGCCGCGGCACGTTCGTGGCCGACCACGACGACAAGCAGAGCGTCTTCCGCTTCTTCAAGCTGCGGCCGGACGGCGACGGCACCGGCATGCCGACCAGCCAGGTGCTGTCGATCACCGAGGCCGCGGCCAGCGCGGACGAGCGCGGGCGTCTCGACCTCGTTCGCACCGCCCGCGTCGTGCGGATCGAGCGCGTGCGCTCCATCGACGGGCGGCTCTGCGTCAGCGAGACGATCAGCGTGCCGGCGAGCCTGTTTCCCGGCATCGCGGAACTCGAACTGCCCAACACCCTCTACAGCCTCTACGCGATCCGCTACGGCATCACGATCGCGACCGCCAACGAGCGCCTGAAGGCGGTCGCGCTGGCGGAACGGGAGGCTGGACTGCTTCAGGCTCCGAAGGGAACGCCGGCGCTGGAGATCGACCGCGTGGCCGTCGATCTGGAGGAGCGGCCGGTCGAGTGGCGTCTCTCGACCTGCCTGACCCAGGACATCCACTACCTCTCGGTCCTGCGCTGATCAGGTCCGACGGGGCTGAAACCGGAGCGCTGCCGGTTCGGCGGCGGTGAAGACGGGCCTTGCGGCCGTGTCGGCGAGTGCCGCTCTAGCGGATCCGGCTCTCGACGGGCGCCTCGGTCTGAACGCTCGCGGTCATGGTCGCGCCCACCGGCGCAATGGGATGAGCACCGAAATGGATGCGCCCGACGACGAACAGGAGAGCCAAGCTCCAGAAGACCGCAACGGCGACGTTTCGGGCCCGATGCCGCACCGGCGCGACCGCATCGATGCAGCGCGAATCGATCGGCTCACCGAACGGATCGTAGGCTGACGGCGACGGATCGAGGGGCGTGCGCATGATTTCAAATATCGCGTCCGCGGCCGCCTGCAGCAATGGACGCGACGTTTCGAATTTTCGCAGGAATGGAGATGTCCGTTCTTCCATGAATGAGCACAGAAGAACTTTTTTCTCTCCCCCCCGCGAGGCTCGGCCGATGAGCGCCAGAGCCTGGGCGAAGGACGGGCTGCCCGGTGTGTTCGTCGGCAAGTCCTCCTCGCTGCTTCCCGGTCTTCTGGTCTGCCTCGCGATCACGGTGGCGGCGCTCGCCGTACAAGCGGTGGAGGAGCATCTCACCGGCCATCCCTACATCGAGGCTCTGGTCATCGCGATCCTCCTCGGGATCGCCCTGCGGACCTTCTGGGTCCCGGGCGAGCGCTTTCGCGCCGGGGTGGCGTTCTCGGCCAAGCAGGTGCTGGAGGTCGCCGTCGTGCTGCTCGGTGCCTCGATCAGCCTCGGAGCGATCGTGGCATCCGGCCCGGCTCTTCTCACCGGAATCGTCGCGACGGTGCTCCTGACGATCGGGGCCAGCTACGGCATCTGCCGATGCCTCGGGCTGCCCGCGCGCATGGCCATCCTGGTGGCGGCCGGCAACGCCATTTGCGGCAACTCGGCCATCGCGGCGGTCGCGCCGGTCATCGGCGCCGACGCCCGGGACGTGACGGCGGCGATCGCCTTCACCGCCGTCCTCGGCGTCCTGATGGTGCTCGGCCTACCGCTCTTCGTGCCGCTGGTCGGTCTCAGCGAGCACCAGTACGGGGTGCTGGCGGGACTGACGGTCTACGCGGTCCCGCAGGTTCTCGCCGCCACCGTGCCGGTGGGGCTGCTCGCCACGCAGGTCGGAACGCTCGTCAAACTCGTGCGGGTGCTGATGCTCGGCCCCGTCGTCGTCGCCTTCGCCCTCATCGCCCCCCATCTGCCGGTCGAAGGGGCGACGAGCAAGGCCGGCCCGCGGCGACTCGGCTTCTCCAAGCTCGTCCCCTGGTTCATCATCGGCTTCCTGGTGCTCGCCGCGCTCCGCTCGCTCGGCCTCGTTCCGGAAGCGGTCGTGCCCCTCGTCACGCGAGCCGCGGGCTTGCTGACGGTCATTTCGATGGCCGCCCTCGGCCTCGGCGTGGACGTTCGCGTCCTTGCCCGCGTCGGCGGCCGGGTCACCCTGGCCGTGACCGGCTCCCTCGCGCTGCTGCTGGCCGTCAGCCTTGTTCTGATCCACGTCCTTCGCATCGCCTGAGGCGGTTTTTGGTCGATCACCTCGGGCCCTGCCCCACCCCGTCATCGTGAGGCGGAGGAGAGACCGAGGCGATCAACCGACTTTGTTAGTCAGCGATGGGGTTCGATCGCCAGGACGGTCCGCAGAGCCTTCCGGTCGGTCTTGCCGACGCTGTTCGTTGGCAACACGTCGACGCCTCGGATCTCGGCAGGGACGTAGATGCGGGCGAGCGAACCCTTCACGAAAGCCTTGAGGGCGGGCTCGTCGAGGCGTTCCCCCTCCTTCAGCACTACGAAGGCGACCGGCACCTCGCCGAGATCGGCGTCCGGGGCGCCCACCACGCAGCAGTCGCGGACGGCCGGATGGGTCGTCAGGTGACGCTCGATCAGAGCGGGCGAGATGTTCTCGCCGCCGCGGATGATCACGTCCTTGATGCGACCGGTGATCGAGAGGAAGCCGTCCGCATCAAACCGCCCGAGGTCGCCCGTCCGCAGCCAGCCGTCGACGATCGGCTGCTCCGTGCTCCCGAGATAGCCGGACATCAGGGCAGGCCCCGAGATCCGGATCTCGCCCTCGCTTCCACGCGCCACCTCGGCGTTGGTGGCGGGATCGAACAGTCGGACGGTCTGCCCGGACAGCACCGTGCCGATCGTTCCGACCTTGCGATGCTCGGGCGGGTTCATCGTCGAGGTGCAGGTCGCCTCCGACAGGCCGTAGGAGACGAGCAGCGGTACGCCGAAAGCATCCTCGATCTGCTGGTGAAGCGTCGGCGTGATCGGTGCCGAGCCGCAGCGGAGGAAGCGGAGCGTCGCAAACCGTTCGCCGGGTTCGAGATGCGGGAGCATCCGCGCGTAGATCGTCGGTACGCCGGTCATGTAGGTTGGCCCGTCGTTCCGCAGCGATTCGATGACGGTCTCCGGCCTAAAGCGGTCATGGAGGATCAGGCTGGCGCCGGCCAGGAAGGGAACGATCAGCTGATTGTTGACGCCGTTCGTGTGGTAGAGCGGCATGACGTGGAGGAGCCGGTCCGACGGATTCGTGCCGGTGTGGCGCATGACCCCGTCCGCGTTGCAGATCAGGCTGCCGTGACGCAGGACGACGCCCTTCGGGCGGCCCGTGCTGCCCGAGGTGAACAGCAGCATCGCGCTGTCGTCGCTGCCCAGGCCGTCGTCGATGAAGGCGCCGCCGCCGTTCAGGGTGCTCAAACCCCGCACCGAAAGGCTCTCGGGCGATCGATCGGCGAAGCGGTCGATCAGACCCTCATCGACGACGAGGTGGCGCATGCCGACGGTCTCCGCCTGCTCGGCGACGACCTCGGGCGCGAGTCCGGGCTCGATGAAGCAGACGCAGGCGCCCGCCTGCATCGCGCCGAAATAGGCGGCGATCGCGGCGACGCTCTTCGATGCGATGAGGCCGACCTTGGCGCCGCGCTCGATGCCCCAATCGCGGATCCCCGCGGCGTAGCCGTCGATCAGCCGAGCCAGTTCGGCGTAGGTGACGGCTTCAGGTCCGGCGATGGCCGTCCGGCCGGCCTGCGCATGCCGCGCGATCGCCTCCCGCAGGCGCGCGCTGATCGAGTCCGTCATGCCCTCGCTCCTCCCGTCAAGATTCTTGTCTCAGCGCAGCCGGATCGCCGCATCGCGTTCGAACCGGGCGTCGGGGTCGAGGGCGGCGAGCGCCTCCGCTTCGGCCGGGGTCGGCGGCGGCGTCGGCGCCGCGCCGTCGGCCTCGAAGCGGAACCCGGTCCGATCCCGCACCTCGTCGAGGCTCGCCTCCGGATGCCAGGAGGCCAGGACGAGGCGGCCGTCGCGTTTCGTGAAGACGGCGATCGGCGTCACCACGCCGTGCATGCCGCCGGAGGCGGTGACGAAATCCAGCGTTTCGACCAAGGTCCGGCGCGAGTGCTCGGTTCGCCACGTCACCGCGCGGCGCGCGGTCGGCAGCATCACCGCGCCGCCCCCGCCGCCCGGCAGGCGCACCTTCGGGGCGTGCCAATCGCCGATGCAGGAGACGTTGGTGCGTCCGAGCCCGTCGATCTGGGCCGCCCCGAGGAAGCAGAGATCCATCTGCCCGCGGGTGCAGAGGTCGTAGAAGTCCTCGTTGGCGAAGATCGAGCGGGAGCCCTCCGCCAGCACCGGGTCGGAGGAGGAGATCGGCACCATCGACGGGCTCGGATCCACGCCGCCCGCCACGTTGATGTAGGTGAAGGCGAACGTGTAGGCGCGCTTGGCCAGCAGGCAGGCCAGCATCGGCAGGGCCGAGTTGACGCCGCTGAAGGTGATCTCGTTCGGCCGCACGAAGCGGGCGAGGTTCGTCACGACGTAGGAGAAGGGGGACCACTCAGACATGGGCCGCCTCCCGCGCCTCGGGCGCCGCGTCGAGATGGGCCTGGAGCACGCCGGGGGCGTCGTCCATGTAGGCTTCGACCGCCGGGTAATCGACCGCGTAGTGCGGCCAGCATGAGCCGGGCCAGGCCCCGTCGGGGACGATGCTGACGGCCTCGACGAGGAAATGGGGCACGAGGGTCAGCTCCGGCTGTTCGCGGAACGACGCGCTCGACGCGACGCGCTCGGCGACGACGAGGACGCGCTTGGCCGATCGGCTCATGATGCGATCCCAGTGCGAGGTGCCGTAGACGCGCACGTCGCCCTCCTCGCTGACCTCGTTGGCGTGGATGACGGCGAAGTCCGGGGTGATCCGCGGGATGACGTAGACCGTCTCGCCGCTGCCGTAGGGGTCCTCGACCGTCTTCCAGCCGTTCAGGGCGGGCAGATCGGAGCCGTGAATCCCGCCGCAGGGCATGAAGGGCACGCCGAAGGCCGCGGCGCGCAGGCCCGCGGTGAGGCTGGCGCAGGCATGCTCCTCCAGGCGGATCTGGCCGGTCTCGACCGCGCGCCGATACCACGGTGCGAGGCCGAAATTGCCCTCCATCGCGACGATGCCGGCGCGCGCCCGGCCGAGCGCCCCGGCGCGGCAGAGGATGTCGATATCGTAGCCGGGGGATTGCTTGATGACCTCCAGGTCCCTGCGCCCCTGGCGGATCAGCTCGCGCACGAGGGCGAAGGGGCCGCGGTGGAGGAAGCTGCCGCCGAGGGCGAGCGAGCTGCCGTCGGTCACGCGGGCGGCGAGGTCTCTGAGGGGGACGATCTTCGGCGTGCCGAGACTCACGGGCGTTTCTCCCGATGCGACGATGTTTGGGCGCGGTAGGCGTCGATGCGCGCCTTGAGCCCCGGACGGGCGGCGGAAGTGACGAGGTCAGCGAGGTCCTGCGCCCGCGTATCGGCCGTGGTCGCGCCGTAGAGGGCCGCGGCCGCTTCGGGCGAGAGCCGGCACGCCGCCTCGACGGCGTTCGCGACGGCCTCCGGCCATTCCGCGATCGCGACGCGGCCCGTCAGGAAGCCGTCCTGCAGCGCCTCGTCGGCGTCGAAGACGAGGCCGTCGCCGAGGACCGCGCGGGCGCGGGCTTCGCCGACGCGCTCGGCGTAGCGGCGGGTGCCGAGCACGAGGCCGAAAGCGAGCCCCGGCATCCGGAAGGTCGCGCCCGGATCACCGATGCGGCGCCCGCAGGAGCAGATCAGATCGACGCCGGCGCCGAAGTTGCGCCCCTGCGCCAGCGCCATCGTCTCGAAGGGCGCGTGACGGACGGCCTGCAGCAACTGCTCGACGAGAACGAAGCGCAGAACCAGATCGCCCTCGGACTGCTCCTCGTAGCCGCCGAAATCGAACCCGGCGCTGAAGTTGCGGCCGTTGCCCTTGAGCACGAGCACGCGGATGCCGGTGCGCCCGGCCTCGGCGACCTGTTCGAGCAGGGCCTCGACCAGAGTGGCCGAGAGCGCGTTCATCTTGTCCGGCCGGTTCAGCGTGAGGATCAGGGTCGTGCCGTCGCGCTCGACGAGAAGCTCGCTCATCGCGGATCCTCCTCAGGCCGTCCGGGCCAGGGCGGCCGCCGGCCGTTCGGCTCCGAACACGTCCTCGTTGTGCTCGCCGAGAGCCGGCGGGTCGCGGTAGATCGGAAATCCTTCGCCGGAGAACCGCAGCGGGGAGACGAAGGTGCGCGTCTCCACGCCCGACGGCAGCCTCACCGGCTGCACCCAGCCCATATGCGCGACCTGCGGGTCGGCGAGGGCCTCGGAGTAGCTGTTGATCGGCGAGCAGGGCACGCCGGCCGCGCGGAAACGCGCCAGAAGCTCCACGCAGGTGAAGTCCGCGAAGAGCGTCTCCAGGATCTCGAGGAGCTCGCCCTGGTTCTGCGCTCGCAGGAGCGTCGAGGCAAAGCGCGGGTCCTCGGACAGGTCCGGGCGCTCGATCGCGTCGCAGGCCGAGCGATAGAGCGCGTTGTTGCCCGCCGCCATCGCGAAGTAGCCGTCCTTGGCGCGAAAGGCTTGGTAGGGGGCGTTGCGCGGGTGCGCGGAGCCGAGTCGACGAGGATCGCGACCGCTGCCGAAATACTCGCTGGTCTGGAGCGCGCCCATCGCCAGCGAGGCGCCGAACATCGAGGCGTCGATATGCACGCCCCGGCCGGTGGCGCGGGCCTCCAGCAGGGCGGCGGCGATGGCGTAGGCCGCGTAGAGCCCGGTGCCGAAATCCGAGATCGGCACGCCGCACTTGACCGGCGGCGCATCGGGCTCGCCGGTCACGCTCATCACGCCGCTCATCGCCTGCAGGGTCAGGTCGAAACCGGCCTCCTTCGAGCGCGGCCCTTCCTGCCCGTAAGCCGAGATCGAGCAATAGACGAGGGCGGGCCGGTCGGCGCTGACGGTCGCATAGTCGAGGCCGAGGCGCTGCATGACGCCGGGGCGGTTGTTCTCCAGCACGATGTCGGCGGAGCGGATGAGGTCGCGCGCCCGCGCGTTATCGGCCGGATCCTTGAGGTCGAGCGTGACCGAGCGCTTGTTGCGGTTCAGCGAGGCAAAGTTCTCGCTGTAGCCCTCGCTGATCGGGGGCCAGGCCCGCATGGAATCGCCACCGTCCGGGTGCTCCACCTTGATGACGTCCGCGCCCATGTCGGCGAGGAGCATGGCGCAGAACGGACCGGCAGCGACGCTGCAGAACTCGATGACCCGGATACCGGAAAGCGGTCGCAAAGCCTTACTCCTTCGATCAGGCGAATTCGGCGGTCGCGCCCGAGGGCGCGTGACCCTGAACGGCTCGCGGCGCGTGGTGTGACGAGAGGGTGATGGGATTGTAGCCGAGCGCCCGGGACAGGCTGCGGGCCACGTCGACGACAACATCGCTGTATCGGCGCAGGGCGGCCGGGTTCAGGCGGTCCGCCGGGCCGGAGATGCCGATCGCTGCGCCGGGACGTCCCATCGCATCGTGGACGATGGCGGCGAGCCCGCAGACGCCCTCACGCCACTCGCCGCGATTGATCGCGAATCCCTGGATCCGGACCTGTTCGAGTTCGCGGCGCAGGAGGTCCAGGCTCGGGATCGTCCGGGAGGTGTGGACCTGAAGCACCTCCGGCAGGTGCGCCAGCGCCTCCTCCTGATAGGCGAGCAGCGCCTTGCCGGAGGCCACGCAGTAGGCCGGGGCGCGGCCGCCGATCGAGGAATAGGCCCGCACCGGGTGCGGGCTCTCGATCTTGTTCAGGTAGATGACATCCGCCTTGTCGAGGAGCGAGAGGTGGATCGTCTCCTGCGTCCGCTCGGCCAGCGACCGCATGTAGGGCTCCGCGACCTGCCGCACGTCGATGCGGGCCAGGACGGAACTCGCCAGCTCGAACAGCTTCAGCGTGCACTCGTAGGTGCCGGCCGGTGTGGCGCGGGCGTAGCCGGCGGCCACCAGCGTCTGCAGCGTGCGGTGCACGTTGCTCTTCGTGAGGTTCAGGGAGCGGGCCAGGTCGCTGACGCCGCGCGGCGCCTCGCTGCCGGCGAGATGCTCGAGAACCGTCAGGCCTTTGATCAGCGTGCTGTCCATCGTTCCACTATTCGATACAGCGTTCCACAGGAAGCTAGTGCCGAACGCCGAGGCGCGTCAAGGCCGCGGATCGGTCAACTGGCGAAATCCTTACGAAGATTGTCGGTCAGGTGAACAAACGCCGGTACTATGCTGCATTTTTTCGATTGACGAAGAATGGACTCATTCAATAGCGTAGTGAAAGGTGATACGGCGTTCCATATAATAGAACAATCGGGTGCTGTTCATCGACTCCGGGGAAGACCCGGATCACAACCACCCCATTGTCGGGAGAGGGAACATGGACGCCACGGTGAGAAAGCCGCCGACGAAGAAGGACGTTTTCCGCGTCGTCAGCGGCAACTTCCTCGAAATGTTCGACTTCATGGTCTACGGCTTCTACGCCGCCGCGGTGGCGAAGGCGGTGTTCCCCAACGACAACGAGTTCGTCTCGTTGATGCTGTCGCTGGTGACGTTCGGCGTCGGCTTCCTGATGCGCCCGCTCGGCGCCATCGTGCTCGGCGCCTACATCGATCGGCACGGACGACGCGCGGGCCTGGTCATGAGCCTCGCGATCATGTCCGTCGGCGTCGCCCTGATCGCCTTCACGCCGACCTACGCCTCGATCGGCATCGCTGCCCCGATCCTCGTCCTGATCGGACGCCTGCTCCAGGGCTTCTCGGCGGGCGCCGAATCCGGCGGCGTGTCGGTCTATCTGTCCGAGATCGCCACGCCCGGGAACCGCGGCTTCTACGTGAGCTGGCAATCGGCGAGCCAGCAGGTCGCCGTCGTGTTCGCTGCGGTGATCGGCGTCACCTTGCGGGGCCTCCTCACCGAGGAGCAGATGCTCAGCTGGGGTTGGCGCATCCCGTTCCTGATCGGCTGCCTGATCATCCCGGTGCTGTTCTGGATCCGCCGCTCGATGCAGGAGAGCGAGGACTTCGCCCAGCGCGCCAAGCATCGTCGCGTCACGCTCGGCGAGATCTACCGCTCGCTCCTCCAGAACTGGGCGATCGTCCTCAAGGCCGTTCTGCTCGTCACGCTGACGAGCGTGTTCTTCTACATGATCACGGCCTACACGCCGACCTACGCGCGCCAAGTGCTCGGGCTGAGCGACCAGGACAGCTTCATCGTCACGGTCTGCGTCGGCCTCGCGAACTTCGCATGGGTTCCCGTCATGGGCGCGGTGTCGGACCGCGTCGGCCGTCTGCCGGTGCTCCTCACCTTCTCGGTGCTGATCGGCATCACCGCCTACCCGGTCATGGCCTGGCTCGTGTCGGACCCGTCCTTCGGCCGGCTCCTGGCAACGCTGATGTGGATGTCGTTCCTCTACGGCGGCTATCAGGGCGTCATGGTCGTCACCCTGACCGAGATCATGCCGGCCGAGGTGCGCGCCACCGGCTTCTCGCTCGCCTACAGCCTGGCCCAGGCGATCTTCGGCGGCTTCACTCCGGCGATCTGCACCTACCTGATCCATGCATCGGGCAACAAGGCGATGCCGGGCCTCTGGCTCGCCTGTGCCGCGATGTTCTCGATCGTGGGCGCGCTGACACTCTACCGCAATGCGCATATCGCGCGGCGCTCGGCCCCGTCCGCCAGCCTCGCCTGACCGATCGCGCGGAAGGCGCGAGCGGGCCGCAAGGCTTTTACGAACGGCTTGGGCGGAAACGGTTCCGCCCAGGCGTCAACCACCGAGAACGCGTCGTCGTTCGGACGGGCATCGGGCAGGACGAACGGCATGAGCCTGAGGACGGCGGCACGGGACGCGCTGGCGAACCCGCGAGCAAAGGCCGGCTCGGTCTCCGAACTCTTGCCGGGGGTCCTGCTCTGCCTGACCATCACCGTCGTCGCGGCGGGCATCCAGTCTCTCGCGGAGCGGAGCTTCGGTCATCCCTACATCGAAGCGCTCGTCCTCGCGATTCTGTTCGGCCTCGGTCTCCGCACGGTCTGGCAGCCGAGTCCCCGGTTCCAAGCCGGCATCGCGTTCAGTGCCAAGCAATTGCTCGAGGTGGCCGTCGCGCTGCTCGGCGCGACGGTGAGCGTCGGCGCCCTTCTGGCGTCCGGCCCGGCGCTCCTTGCCGGCATCGTCACCGTCGTCATCCTGGCGATCGGAACGAGCTACGGCATCTGCCGCGCCCTCGGCCTGCCCGCCCGCATGGCCCTCCTCGTCGCGTGCGGCAACGCGATCTGCGGCAACTCGGCCATCGCCGCGGTGGCGCCGGTGATCGGAGCCGACAGCAAGGATGTCGCCGCGGCGATCGCCTTCACGGCGGTACTGGGCGTGCTGATGGTGCTCGGCCTGCCGCTCTTCGTCCCGATCGCCGCCCTCTCCCAGGACCAGTACGGTGTCCTCGCCGGTCTGACGGTCTACGCGGTGCCTCAGGTCCTGGCGGCCACCGTTCCGGTCGGAGTGATCGCCACGCAGGTGGGCACGCTGGTCAAGCTCGTGCGCGTGCTCATGCTCGGACCCGTCGTCGTGCTGCTGTCGCTGCTCGCGCCGCTACTGCCGCGCGACGGCCTGTCGACCAATCGGCGTCCGGGCCGGGTGAGCTTCTTCAAGCTGGTTCCCTGGTTCATCATCGGCTTCCTGACGCTCGCGGGCCTGTGCTCCCTGGGCCTCATCCCCGGCGCGGCCGCGAAGTCGCTGACCCAGGTGGCCGGCTACCTGACCATCGTGGCGATGGCGGCTCTCGGGCTCGGCGTGGACGTTCGGGTCCTCGCTCGGGTCGGCGCCCGCGTGACGGCGGCCGTCACCGGCTCGCTCCTCGTGCTGGTCATGATCAGCCTCGCGCTCATCTACGCCCTCGGCATCGCTTGAGACTGCGTCGGTGCTTGAAAGAAATCGAGTGGAGCCGCGCAACTCCATGTCTTCGATTTAACTCGCAGCGTACTCGAACCATCGAGCGGCCGAAGCCGGACGGCTCGATGCCCATTGGCGGATCAGGCCAGCGTGATTGCGGAATTGCTGCGGCCCTGACCGGCTCGGATCGGCGTGACGCAGCTTCGCTTGACGACCTCGGTTCCGGGTAAACCCTGACAGGGGAGAGGATCGAGCGAGCCATCGCAGCGCCATGACTTGTCACCCGCACCCGGCCGTCGCAGGCACCCCTTGTGATGTCCCGGCATCCGAGGGATACCGTATGCCTTAGGACGACTCCAAGGAGAGGGATGCCATGGCGCGACTGAACGTCAACGGCGTCGTGCGCGAGTTCGATGCCGAGCCGGACACGCCGCTCCTGTGGGTGATCCGGGAGCAGATCGGCCTGACCGGCACGAAGTACGGCTGCGGCATCGCCCAGTGTGGAGCCTGCACCGTGCATATCGACGGCGCGGCGGTGCGCGCCTGCTCGGTGCCGCTTTCCTCGGTCGAACCGGGGCAGAAGATCGTCACGATCGAGGGGCTGGCGCCCGGCGCCGATCACCCGGTCCAGAAGGCGTGGGCCGAGCTCGACGTTCCGCAATGCGGCTTCTGCCAGCCGGGGATGATCATGGCCTCGGCCGCCCTGCTGGCGCAGAACCCGCGCCCGAGCGAGGATCAGATCCGCGCCGAGATCACCAACATCTGCCGCTGCGGCACCTACAACCGCGTGCTCGCGGGCATCAAGCTCGCCGCCGAGCGCGGCCAGTCCGGCTGAGGGGAAGACCGATGCGCAGCGATCGCCAAACCTCCCGCCCCTCCCGCCGCACCGTGCTGGCCGGCGCCGGCCTGTTCACCCTCGGCTTCCATATTCCGGCCCTCGCGCCGGCCCGGGCCGCGATCCTCGACGCGGCGCCCGCCGTCCCGGAGGTGAATGCCTGGGTCGTGGTGCGGCCGGACGAGACCGTGGTGATCCGCATCGCCCGCTCGGAGATGGGCCAGGGCACCCTCACCGGCCTCGCCCAGCTCGTCGCCGAGGAACTCGGCTGCGACTGGGCGCGCGTCACCACCGAGTATCCGAGCCCGGGCCAGAACCTCGCCCGCAAGCGCATCTGGGGCGACTACTCGACCGGCGGCAGCCGCGGCATCCGCGAGTCGCACGAATACGTCCGAAAGGGCGGCGCCGCCGCCCGCATCATGCTGGTCGCCGCCGCCGCCAAGGGCTGGGGCGTGCCGGCCGAGGAGTGCCGGGTCGAGCGGGGCGTCATCACCCACGGTCCGTCCGGCCGCAGGACCACCTACGGCGCAGTCGCCGCGGAGGCGGCGAAGATCGAGCCGCCGAAGGAAGTGGTGCTCAAGGATCCCAAGGACTGGACGCTCGCCGGCAAGCCGCTGAAGCGCCTCGACACCCTGGCCAAGCTCGACGGCTCCCAGGTCTACGGGATCGACCTGACCCTGCCCGGCCTGCTCAACGCCGCGATCCGGGACTGCCCGGTGACCGGCGGCACCGTGAAGAGCTTCGACGCGGCGGCGGTCTCGGGCATGCCCGGCGTCAAGCGCGTGCTGCAGATCGGCGACAGCGCGGTCGTCGTGGTGGCCGATACGTTCTGGCGCGCCAAGACCGCCCTCAACGCGCTGCCGGTCGTCTGGGACGAGGGCCCGAACGCGACGGTCTCTAGCGAGACCATTGCGGCGACTCTGCGCGAGGGATTGGACGCGCAGGAGGCCTTCGTCGGCAACAAGTCCGGCGACGTGGCCGGTGCGCTGACGGGGGCGGCCAAGGTGGTGGAGGCCGTCTACGGCGTGCCCTTCCAGAACCACGCCACGATGGAGCCGATGAACGCCACCGCGGTCTGGACGCCGGAGCGCTGCGAGGTCTGGGCGCCGACGCAGAACGGCGAGGCGGCGCTCGCCGCCACCGCCGAGGCCGCCGGCCTGTCGGCCACGGCCTGCGAGGTCCACAAGATCCATCTCGGCGGAGGCTTCGGGCGCCGCGGCGCCACGCACGACTGGCTGCGGCAGGCGGTGCAGATCGCGAAGGAAATGCCGGGCACGCCGGTGAAGCTGATCTGGACCCGCGAGGAGGACATGATCCATGGCCGGTACCATCCGGTCACGCAGTGCCGCCTGCGCGGCGCGCTCGACAGCGACGGCAACCTCACCGGCCTGCACATGCGCATCTCCGGCCAGTCGATCCTGGCCTCGGTCGCGCCCCAGCGCATGGTCGAGGGCCGCGACCCCGTCACCTTCCAGGGGCTCAACCCGGGCGGTCCGGAAGCGGCGATCGGTTACACGATCCCGAACATCCTCGTCGATCACGCCATGCGCAACCCGCATATCCTGCCGGGCTTCTGGCGGGGCGTGAATCTGAACCCGAACGCGATCTATCTCGAATGCTTCATGGACGAGCTGGCCCACGCCGCCGGCCAGGATCCGCTCGCCTTCCGGCTGAAGCTGATGGGCAATCACCCCAAGCACCGCGCCGTGCTGCAGGCGGTGGCGGACAAGATCGGCTGGGACACCAAACCGCCGGAGGGCGTCCACCGCGGCCTCTGTCAGACGATGGGCTTCGGCAGCTACGTGGCGGGCGCGGCCGAGGTCTCGGTCTCGGAGGCCGGCGAGCTGAAGATCCACCGGATCGTCGCGGCGACCGATCCCGGCCACGCGGTCAACCCGCAGCAGATCGACGCGCAGGTCGCCGGCTCCTTCGTCTACGGCCTGTCGGCGGCGCTCTACGGCGCCTGCACGGTCAAGGACGGCCGCATCGAGCAGACCAACTTCGACAGCTATCCCGTCATGCGGATGGACGCGATGCCCGTGGTCGAGACCATCCTGATGCCGTCCGGCGGCTTCTGGGGCGGCGTCGGCGAGCCGACCATCGCGGTGGCGGCCCCGGCGGTGCTCAACGCGGTCTTCACCGCCACCGGCAAGCGCGTGCGCCATCTGCCCCTGAAGGACGCGGACCTGCGCCGCGCATGAGGGCGGCGCGGCCGGCGCTCGCGTTTCTGGCCGTGCTCGCCTTCGGGCCGGGTGCGGGCGCGGCCGAGACGCGCCCTCCCCCCGGCGCCTCCTCCTGCACCGGCTGCCACACCGAGGGCGCGGCGATGGGCAGGCTGGAGGGACGGCCCGAGGCCGAGATCGTGGCGGCGCTCGACGCGTTCCGCGGCGGCGCGCGGCCGGCCACCCTGATGAACCGCATCGCCAAGGGCTTCGACGAGGCCGAGAGCCGGGCCATCGCCGCCTGGTTCGCGGCGCAGGGATCGCGGTGATGCCGGACACACCCTTCGCGCCGACGCGTCGCGCGCTGATCGGCGGGGCCGCGGCCGTCGCCGTGGCGCGCCCGGCGCTCGGCGGCACGCCCCCGCGCGTCGTGGTCGTCGGCGCCGGGTTCGGTGGCGCAACGGCGGCCCGCTGCCTCGCCGCGGGCGGCATCGACGTGACCCTCGTCGAGGCGGCCGAGCGCTACGTCGCCTGCACGGGCAGCAACGCGGTCGTCGTGGGCCTGCGCGGCATCGCGGCGCAAACCTTCGGCTACGACGCCCTCGGCCGTGCGCTCCGGCTCGTGCGCGCGAGCGCCGATGCGGTCGATCCGGTCGCGCGCCGGGTGAGGCTCGGCGACGGGACGGCGCTCGCCTACGATCGCCTGATCCTCTCGCCGGGGATCGAGCTGCGCTTCGACGCTGTGCCGGGCTACGACGCGGCGGCCGCCGAGGCCATGCCGCATGCCTGGAAGGCGGGGGAGCAGACCGTGCTCCTGGCGCAGCAACTCGCCGCCATGCCGGAGGGCGGCACCGTCGTCCTCTCGGCGCCGGCCAACCCCTATCGCTGCCCGCCCGGCCCCTACGAGCGGGCCAGCCTGATCGCCCATTTTCTGAAGACGCGGAAGCCGCGCGCGAAGCTCATTCTGCTCGACGCCAAGGACACCTTCTCCAAGCAGAAGCTGTTCGAGGCGGCCTGGGCCAAGCTCTATCCGGACATGCTCGAATACGTGCCGCTCGCCGCGGGCGGACAGGTCAGCGAGGTTGATCCGGCGGCGATGATCGTGCGCACCGACTTCGCCGAGTACAAGGCGGACGTCGCCTGCATCATCCCACCCCAGCGCGCCGGTCGCATCGCCGCGCTCGCGGGCTGCACCGACCGGAGCGGCTGGTGCCCGATCGACCCCGTGACCTTCGAGTCGCGCCTCGTGCCCGGCATCCACGTGATCGGCGACGCGGCCATCGCCGGGGCGATGCCGAAATCCGCCTTCTCGGCCAATGCGCAGGGCAAGGTCTGCGCGCAGGCGGTGATCGACGCTCTGGCTGGCCGTGATCCGCAGGATCCGAGACTCATCAACACTTGCTGGAGCCTCGTCGCCCCCGATTACGGCATCTCGATCGCGGGCGTGTTCCGCCCGACCAACGGGCTGCTGGCGGACGTGCCGGGCGCCGGCGGCATCAGCCCGCTCGACGCGCCCGAGGCGGTGCGCGCGCAGGAGGCGGCCTATGCCGAGGGCTGGTACCGGACGATCACCCGGGACGTGTTCGGGTGAAGCGAACGCGCCCTGCCGCCCGCCTCGTCCCGATCGTATTGGCGCTCGCCGTCACGGCGGCGCGGGCCGAGGAGGGTTTGGTCCCCTATCGCATCGTCGGCGACGCGATCCCCGAGCCCCTGACCGGCGCGGCGGGCGACGCGGGCCGCGGCCGGGCCATTGTGGCGGACCGCTCGCGCGGTCTCTGCTTGCTCTGCCATGCGGGACCCTTCCCGGAGGAGCGCTTCCAGGGCAACCTCGCCCCGGACCTGGCGGGCATCGGCGCCCGCCGGAGCCCGGCGCAATTGCGCCTGCGGCTGGTGGACGGACGGGCGTTGAACCCGGACACGATCATGCCATCCTATTACAGCCTCGCGGGGCTCACCCGCGTGGGCCGGGCGTGGCAGGGACGCCCGATCCTCGGTGCGGGCGAGATCGAGGACGTCGTCGCCTTCCTGGCGAGCCTGCGCGAGCCCGAGGGGACGCCATGAGGACGATGACGATGGGACGGACGGACTCGATCGACCGGCGCCGGGTCGTCGCCGGCGCGGCGGGCACGCTGCTGGCGCTCGCCCTGCGGCCGGCCGCGGCGGCGCAGCCCCGCACCGAGACGACCGAATCCGCCATCCGCCGCTTCGCCGGCGACAACCCGATCCGGCCGGGCCGCGTCAGCCTCGACCTGCCCCCGCTCGTCGACAACGGCAACACGGTGCCGCTCACGGTCTCCGTCGAGAGTCCGATGACGCCGGCGGACCACGTGCGCCGTATCGGCGTGTTCAACGAGAAGAACCCGCAGCCGAACGTCGTCACGCTCCATCTGCGGCCGGGCGCCGGCCGGGCCCAGGTCGCCACGCGCATCCGGCTCGCCGACACGCAGCGCATCACCGCGATCGCCGAGATGAGCGACGGCAGCTACTGGTCGGCGAGCGCCGACGCGATCGTCACGCTCGCCGCCTGCCTGGAGGGCTGAGCCGGATGGCGCGGACCCTGATCAACCTGCCCAAGACCGCCAAACCCGGCGAGGTCATCGCGATCAAGACCCTGATCTCGCACCCGATGGAAACGGGCTTCCGACCGGGCGCGGACGGGCGCATCCTGCCGCGCAACATCGTCACGGAGTTCGTCTGCCGCTTCGAAGGCGAGGAGGTCTTCCGGGCCGAGCTGTTCCCGGCCTCGGCCGCGAACCCCTACTTCACCTTCACCTGGGTCGCGACGGCGAGCAGTCGCTTCACCTTCACCTGGCGCGGCGACGCGGGCTTCGAGCAGACCGAGACCGCGGCCATCACGGTGGCCTGAACCCTGCCATGCCCCACCGCCCGGGCTCCTCGCTGCCGGTCGTCCTGGTCGCGCTGCTGCTCACCGCGGCCCCGGCCGGCGCGGAGCCGATCGCGCCGGCCGACCGGCGCTCAAGCTTCGACCAGATGGGGGCCGAGATCCAGGCGATGCAGCGGGACGACGGCGCCAATCCCGGCATGCTCGCGGTCGCGGACGGGGCCGAGCTCTGGACGAAGCCGCCGATGTCCGGCCGCACGGCCTGCGCCGGGTGTCACGGCGAGGCGTCCACCAGCATGCGCGGCGTCGCGGCGCGCTATCCCGCCTGGGACGCCCGGACCGCGCGGCCGATCGACCTTCAGGACCGGATCAACGCCTGCCGCCGCGAACACCAGGGCGCGGACCCGCTCGCCTACGAGAACCCCGACCTGCTGGCACTGACGGCCTTCGTCGCCACGCAGTCGCGCGGCCTGCCCGTCGCGCCTCCGGACGACCCCCGGCTCGCATCCGCACGGGCGGAGGGCCGCGCGCTGTTCGAGGCGCGCCAGGGCCAACTCGGCCTGTCCTGCGCGATCTGCCATGACGAGAATTGGGGCCGCCGTCTCGGTTCGGCCGTGATCCCCCAGGGGCACCCAACCGGCTACCCGCTCTACCGCCTCGAATGGCAGGGCCCGGGCTCGCTGCAGCGCCGCCTGCGCAACTGCATGACCGGGATGCGGGCCGAGCCCTTCGGCTACGGGGCACCAGAATTCGTCGCGCTCGAACTCTATCTGGCGGCGCGGGCCGCACCGCTGCCCGTGGAGACGCCCGCGGTACGTCCCTGACGGGGCGAGGCGGGAGGCGTGGTGCGCTGCGACGAGCATCCTTCCGGAGGCTTTCCGGGATGCCGGCTTCGGATTGGTGAAGTCTCAGACTTAAGCGGCCGCATTTGGAGACGAGCACCGCTCACGAAAAAAGGGCAAGCCTGTCGGCTGCCCTCTCGTCGCTCTCAGGATGACGCGGTTTACTCGGCCGCGGTCATCTCAGGCGTGTAGTGCCCGCACCAGTCGGTCGAGCCGACCACCGGCCAGAGACCGTGCGCGTCCGGGCCGGGCTGGTTCACCGGCGGGTTGAAGCGGCACAGGCCCTCGTCGTTCTTCGCGGCCGCGCCGTTGACCTTGTGCTCGTCGAAAAACTTGCAGCTCTCACACTTGGCGTTGGCCATGGGAATGCTCCTGCAGCATTAAGGCGGCTCGGCCGCCGCTTTTGCGAATTAGAACAGATCCAATCTTGGGGTCTAACGAGCTCGCCGAGGCGGAGTTCCCTCAAGCCACGTCACCGCCGGACCCTGGACCGGCCCGGCCATTCGCCGATTGGTTGGGAGCCCTTCCCGGCTCAGACCGCCGGCACCGGCTCCGGCTCGATGGCGAAATGCTTCGAGAGCTTGAGCCCCTGCGCCTGATAGTTCGAGCCGGCGCCCGTGCCGTAGAGGGTCGCGGGCCGCTCCAGCATACGCTCGTAGACGAGGCGGCCGACGATCTGGCCGTCCTCCAGGAGGAACGGGACGTCGCGTGAGCGCACCTCCAGCACCGCGCGGGCCCCGGCGCCGCCCGCCTCGCTGAGGCCGAAGCCCGGATCGAAGAAGCCGGCATAGTGGACGCGGAACTCGCCGACGAGGGGATCGAACGGCACCATCTCCGCCGCGTGGTCGGCGGGCACCCGCACCGCTTCCTTTGAAGCCAGGATGTAGAACTGGCCGGGATCGAGGATCAGCGTGCGGCTGCCGTCGGCCGGCAGCGGCTCCCAGAAGTCGCGGGTGCGGTGCCCGCGCGGCCGGTCCACGTCGATCAGGCCGGTATGGCGCTTGGCCCGATAGCCGATCAGCCCGTCGAAACCGGCGAGATCCACCGAGACCGGCACGCCGCCCTGGAGCGAGGGTGTGGCCGCGTCGATCAGCGGATCGCTGGCGTGGAGCGCGGCGAGCTCGGCCTCGCGCAGCCGCGGGTCGCCCCGGCGGAAGCGGATCTGCGACAGGCGCGAGCCGGTCCGCACCCGCACTGGGAAGGTGCGCGGCGAAATCTCGGCGTAGAGCTGGCCCGCATAGCCCGCCTCGATCTGGTCGAAGGCGCTGGCCCGATCGGTGATGACGCGGGTGAAGACGTCGATGCGCCCGGTCGAGCTTTTCGGGTTGGCGCTGGCGCTGAGATCGGGGGGCAGCGCCAGGGTCTCCTGCAACTCGGCGATGTAGACGCAGCCCGTTTCCAGCACGGCGCCCTGGGTCAGATCGATCTCGTGCAGCGCGAAGGCCGCGACGCAGGCGGCGACCGAGCGCCCGCTTCCGGGCAGGAAACTCGTGCGCACCCGGTAGGCCCGGGTGCCGAGGCGCAGGTCGAGGCTCGCGGGCTGGATCTGGTCGGCGGCGTAGGCGGTCGCGGGGCGGATCGCCCCGGTCTCCGTCAGCGCCGCGATGGCCTGCGCCGGCAGGATCCCGGATGCGGCCGACCTGTCTCCGCTCATCGTCCCGTCCCCTCGCCTCTCTTCTCGGCCTTCTTGGCCTCGGCCGCTTCGCGCTCTGCCGCCTCGATCGCGACTACCATCCGCGCGAGCGCCAGCCGGGCGCAGGCCCCCATTGCCACGAGGCCGGCCAGGGCGCTCGCGAGGAGCGGAAACAGGTCGGGCCGCAGGGCCGACGCCACCGCCACCACGCCCGCGCCGATCCCCATCGCATTCCCGAGCGCCAGCATCGGCGAGGGCACGCCGCGGATCTCCGTCTGCACCCCCGTCCGCCGACGCACCGCGCGGGCGACGATCCGCGCCGCGGCGTCGAGGCCGAGGGCCAGGATCAGCGCGAAGGCCGGCCAGCGGTTCTGCGCCGGGTTCCACCACGCGAAGCCGAGGGCGAGGCCGAGCGTCAGGGCCGTCGCGACGGCCGGGCCGACGGCGAACGGCGCGCGATCAGGCCGCGCGGTCACCGGGACTCCCCCCAATTCTCCCCGATGCGACGCGTTCGGCACGTGGTCTCCGGCCTCCGCCCACCGTAGGATACCGTGATTGACGAGGTTTCTGGCGCCACGTACCACGGCGCGTCGCAGATGTCGCGATGCGGCCTGCGCGCCGTCCACGGAGATGCTTTCACCCGATGTACAAGGCCGAGACGCGCGGCATCACGGTGACGGTGGAGCCCCGATTCGTCGAGGAGGAGTCCTCGCCGGGAGAGAGCCGCTATTTCTTCGCCTATACTGTCGAGATCGTGAATAACGGCAGCGAGCAGGTGCAACTCCGTTCGCGCCACTGGCGGATCATCGACGGGCGCGGCGCTTGCCAGGAGGTGCGCGGCGCTGGCGTCGTCGGCAAGCAGCCGGTGCTCGAACCGGGCGAGTCGTTCAGCTACACCAGCGGCTGTCCCCTCACCACGCCCGACGGCCTGATGGCCGGCAGCTACACGATGTCGACGGTCGGCGGCGAGAGCTTCGAGGCGGAGATCCCGGCCTTCTCGCTGGACTCGCCCCATATGCGCCGCGTCGTCCATTGACGGCGCCCTCGCGCGGCACACGCCTCACGCCGCTGGAGCTCCTGGAGCGGCTCGTCGCGTTCGACACCGAGAGCTCGAAATCGAACCTCGCGCTGATCGACTTCGTTGCCGACTACCTAGCCGGCTGGGGCGTCCCCTTCGTTCGGGTGCCGAACGCGAGCGGCGACAAGGCAGCCCTGTTCGCCACCCTCGGCCCGGCGATCGACGGCGGCGTCGTGCTCTCCGGCCATACCGACGTGGTGCCGGTGACGGGGCAGGCCTGGACCTCCGACCCGTTCTCCCTGCGCGTCGCCGACGGCCGCGCCTACGGCCGGGGCGCCGTCGACATGAAGGGGTTCGACGCCGTGGCGCTCGCCCTGGTACCGGCGGCCCTGGAGGCCGAGCTGACGCGGCCGATCCATATCCTGCTCTCCTACGACGAGGAGACCACCTGCCTCGGCGTCGCCGACACCATCGCCCGCTTCGGCGCCGACCTGCCGCGGCCGGGCGCGGTGATCGTCGGCGAGCCGACCGGGATGCAGGTGGCGGACGCGCACAAGAGCGTCGTGACCTTCAACACCACCGTGCACGGCCACGCGGCGCATTCGGCCAAACCGATGCTCGGCGCCAACGCGGTGATGGCGGCGGCCGACCTGATCGCCGAGCTGAACCGCATCGCCGACGCCATGGTCGCCCGCGGCGACGCCTCCGGCCGGTTCGACCCGCCGAACACCACGGTCCATGTGGGCGTGATCGAGGGCGGCACCGCCCGCAACATCCTGCCGAAGCTCTGCACCTTCCTCTGGGAGTTCCGCGGCCTGCCCGACCTCGACATGGCCGAGATCCCGGCCCTCTTCGACGCGGCCTGCGAGCGCGTGATGCGGGATCGGCTCAACCGCTACGGCGATTACGGGCGCATCGAGACGGTCGAGGAGGTCTCGGTGCCGGGGCTCGCGCCCGATCCCGGCTCGGAGGCCGAGCGGCTGGCCCTGCGGCTCGCCGGCCGCAACGCCACCATCACCGTGCCCTATGCCACCGAGGCCGGACGGTTCCAGCGCGCCGGCCTGCCGACGGTGGTGTGCGGTCCGGGCTCGATCGATCAGGCGCATCAGCCGGACGAGTTCATCACCCTCGACGAGCTCGCCCGCGGCGAGGCCTTCATGCGCCGGCTGATCGAGGCCTGCGCCGACTGACGCCGATGCGATGATCGTCCGTCCCCGCCCCGGCCTGCTGACGATCCTGTTCGCGCTGCGCGGCTCGGTCCTGCCGAAGGTCGCGCCGCAGGTGATCGTCGTCGCCGCGCTCTCCGTCCTCGTGGTCGCGGTCGAGCAGCGGCACGCCGCATGGTTTCCCGTCACCGCCGGCATCGGCCCCTTCACCCTGGTCGGCCTCGCGCTCTCGATCTTCCTGAGCTTCCGCAACGGCGCCTGTTACGACCGCTGGTGGGAGGCGCGGCGGGCCTGGGGGAGCCTGATCGTCGAGATGCGCGGCCTCGCCCGGCTCCTGCCGGCCCTGCTGCCGGAGCCCGAGCACGAGGCCCTGCGGCAGCGCGCTTTACGCCGGGCGGCCGGCTTCGCCCACGCCCTGCATGCCCGCCTGCGCGGGCTCGACGAGGCGCGGGCGCTCGCGCCCTGGCTGCCGCCGGAGGAGCGCGCCGCCCTCGCGCAGAGGCCGAGCGGTGCCGACGCGGCGCTCGCCGGCCTGACGCGGGACCTCGCCGCGGCGATGAGGGCCGGCGCGCTCAGAGACGTGCTGTTCGCGAGCCTGGAGCACAAGATCGCCGGCCTGTCCGCGATCCAGGCGACCTGCGAGCGCATCCACGGAACGCCGCTGCCCTTCGCCTACACTTTGCTGCTCTACCGCACCGCCTGGCTCTACTGCCTGCTGTTGCCGTTCGGGCTCGCCGGATCGCTCGGCTGGTCGACCCCGATCATCGCGGCGCTCGTGGCCTACGCCTTCTTCGGCCTCGACGCGCTCGGCGACGAGCTGGAGGAGCCCTTCGGCACGGACGCCAACGACCTGCCCCTCGACGCCCTGCTGCACGCGGCCGACGCGGCGATCCTCGACGCGCTCGGCGAGAGCGGAGGCGAACCGCCCAAGGTCGACCGGTTCATGCTGCGCTAGGGCGGCCCCGATCGGCCCGGTTTCCCGAAGGCCCGCGATGAGGAGACGGAGTTCCCATCCGCGTCATCGCATCTCGAAAATGCTATAATCCCGAGAACCAATTGTATCCCTGATCCTCCCAATATCCCCCGGGATATTCATTGGTGACGGTGATCGCCATGATGTGCTTCGGGTTCTTGAATCCGAGCTTGGTCGGGATGCGCAATTTGACCGGAAAGCCGTATTTCGGCGGCAGCGGTGCGCCGGCGTAGTCCAGGGCCAGGATCGTCTGCGGGTGGAGCGCGCTGGGCATGTCGATGCTCGTCCAATAATCGTCCCCGCAATCGAACCGGACGTAGCGGGCCGTCAGATCGGCTCCGATCCGCTCGAGGAAGGTGCGGAACGGAACCCCGGACCATTGCCCGATCGCGCTCCAGCCCTCGACGCAGACGTGGCGGGTGATCTGTCCCTCCTGGGGCAGCGCCCTCAGGCGGTCGAGCGTCCACGGTGTCCGGTCGGAAACGAGGCCGGACAGTTCGAGCTTCCAGGTCGCGCCGTCGATCACCCGGATCCTGCTCGCCGGATAATAGGCGTTGAACGGAAAGTCCGGGGTGATGTCCGCGACCTCGAAGGTCGGCGCCAGGCGGGTCCCGCCGAACAGAGCGCCCTGAACCCGATCGTTCAGTCGCGAGAACCCGCCGAGGACGTTGTCGACATGCGGGTTGTCGGAGAGGTCGCAGCCGCCCAGAGCGAGACTGCCGGCGGCGACGAGGCCGCCGCGCAGGAAGAGGCGCCGGTCGGGCCGGGCGAGGCGCGTCTCTTGGGGCGCGGGGACGAGCCGGCGGGAGCGGTCGAAGAGCGTCATGGCGTCACCGCGCTTTGGAGCCGAGATGGATCTCGCGGCCGAGGATCATCGCCGGCAGCGTCCGTGGAACGAGGAGCACGAGGGCGAGATGCACCGCCACGAAGGCGGTGATGCCGGCCATGGCCAGGAAATGGACGACCCGCGCTTGGTCGTAGCCGCCCATCAGCGCGGTGAGTGGCGCGAACTGGACGGGCTTCCAGATCGCGAGGCCCGAGAGAACGGCGACGATCCCGGCGAGCAGGACGCCCACGTAGAGCAGGCGCTGCACCGCGTTGTAGACCCCCGGCTTGTGAGGAAGCCGGAACGTCAGGGCCGCCACGAAGTCGCGCCCGATCTCGCGCGGCCGCAGAGGCGTGAGGCGCCGACGCAGGTGACCCGAGGCGAGACCGTAGGTCAGGTAGGCGGCGCCGTTGGCGACGAGCAGCCACATCGCCGCGAAGTGCCATTGCAACGCCCCTCCCAGCCAACCGCCGAGGGTGATCGCCTTCGGAAACACCCAATCGCCGAAGATCGGCGAGGCGTTGTAGATGCGCCACCCGCTCGTGATCATGATCAGCATGGCCAGCGCGTTCACCCAGTGGGTGATCCGCACCGCGAGGGGATGAATCGGGCGCTCGGCCCGCCGTGGGGGTGAGGACATGGGAACCTTCCTGCGGGGATGCCGGGCGACGGCTCCCCGTGGTTGAGGGCATTCTCCGGCTGACGGGACACGCGCTCCCGATGAAGTCGCGATGGCCCCGTGCCGAAGGGAGTTCGTCGGGCCGGGCGGCGCGGTTACAGGTGTTTTTTGTCTTTTCGGGCCGGCGTCGCAGGCACGCCGACGCCACGCCTCCGGTCAGCGGATCAGCCGGTCCGATCGAGGAGGCGGCCGCCGAGCAGTCCGTTGAGGCCGACGACGATGAGGACGGCGGCGAGATGGACCAGGAGGTCGATCGCGGTGGCATCGTGCGGATGGAACGGCACCAGGAGCGCCGCCGCCGCCGCCGCCGCCGCGAGTCCGCCGAGGGCCGCCGTCAGGTTCGGGCGGAGCGGGCAGGCCCGGCGCAGCATCGTCACCAGCAGTACCGACAGTGGCAGAGACACGCTCATCAGGAACGTGAAGCAGCCGCGCATCTCCTCGGGCTCCGCCAGGTTGGCGGCCGGCGCGATCCACGATCGCAGGCAGCCGAGACCGCTGAACCCGATCCACAGGACGAGCGGCGGGAGAGGAAGCAGCGCCCAGGCCGGACTGCGCCCCGGCACGCTGCTCTGGAATGCCGCGAAGGCGGCGCTGGCGGAGGTCAGGAACGCGCACACGGCCGCGTAGCGCAGATCCGGCACGCCGAGGCGGGCCCACATGCCGCCGAGATCGGCAAGAGGCAGGAGGATCGCACTCAGGACCAGCACCGCGCAACACCAGGCCAGGGTCCGCATCGCCGGTCCAGGCAGCCGGCGGACAGGCGTGAGCGACTGGGCCAGTTCGTCGACGAGGTCGGTGACGCGCTGTTTGTGGCTGGCCGGATCAGGCATCCGTGCCCTCCTTGGCAGATGAGAGGTATGTGCGCAGGGCTTTGAGAGCCCTGTGGAAGTTGACCTTCAGCGCTCCCTTCGTCCGTCCGGTGGAGGCAGCGGCCTCGTCGAGCGACAGCTCGCGCAGGGCGATGTGTTCGATCGCCTGGCGCTGCCCCTCCGGCAGCCGCGCGACGGCTGCCGTCAGGATCCGGTCGCGCTCGCCGACATCGAGGGCATGTCCGGGCAAGGGACCGTCGTCGACGCCCGCCTCGTAGGCGAGCGGGTCGTGGACCTCGCGCGTGCGTCGCCCGGTCCGTCGCAGGACGTCAATCGCCCGCCTCTGGGCGATGGCGCGCAGCCACGGCAGGAAGGGCCGGTCCGGATCGTAGGTGGCCCGCGCCCGATGGACGGTGAGAAGCGTCTCCTGGACGACGTCGTCGACCGCGGCCCCCCGCACGCCCTTGGCCCGCACCATGGCGGCGATCACGGGTACGCAGTCGCGCAGGAGGGCGCGATAGGCTGCGGCATCGCCGTTCTGAGCCGCCTGCATGGCAGCGGACAGCGACGCCTCTCCCGATGACGCCATCGGCCGAGCGGGCATGGGCAGGAAGGTTCCGGAGGCCATGGGGACGGGCCGGCGGAACGGGCGGCCCGGCCGGGCCACCCGCACCGTGCTGTCGCGGGCGAGCCTACTTCTTCATCGAATCCTTGGCCATGCCGTCCTTCGACATCGAGTCCTTCGACATGGAATCCTTGGCCATCCCGTCCTTGGCCATCGAATCCTTGGCCATGCCGTCCTTCGACATGCTGTCCTTGGCCATGGAATCCCTGGACATGCTGTCCTTCGACATGGTTTCGGCCGCGACCGCGGGCGCCGCCGCGAGGGTCGTGGCGAGGACAAGGGAGGAGGCGATGCGCAGGAACGTGCTCATGGGGTCATCCTTCTGTGCGTGCCGAGCGTGAGGGTGGCACTGCACTCGGTTTCGCCGGCAGGTCCTCGGCGGTTACACGTCACGGAGATTTTCTTTCCGCGTCCGGCCGACGATCCGGCTCGTGCCCGGGCGGCTAGCATCCCGCCCGGTGTCGCCAAGGCCGAAAGCCCTTTCCGTGCGTCGGCGTTTCAGCCCTCCGGCGTGAGACGGGCGGCGCCGACGATCCGGCCGCCCGGTTCCTGCACGATCACGGCGACGTCCTGCCCGGCAGGCGCAGCCTCGCTGAACTCCAGGGGTTTGCCCGACCACGTGCCGAGGGTGCGCAGCGAGCGCACGACGTTGGTCTGCTGGATGGTCCGCCCGCTGTTCTCGCCCCGTGCGATCGGCGTGCGCACGGATCGATCGAAGCCGACGAGGATCACGCGGGCGTCGCCCACACCGGAGCCGACCCTGACGCTGATCCGGCCGTTCCGGCGCGACACCGTCGTCGCGACTTCGGAGCCCATCTCGGCCCTGGCCTGCCCCACGGCCGCGGCGACGTCCACGCGCCTCGACCCCACGACGCTCCGGCGTCCGTCGATCACGAGTTGGGGCGTGAAGTTGCCCTCACCGAGACGCTCGGCATAGGCGGCCTGCCGCTCGGTCCCGCCTTCGAACGACGCGGTGTCCTTCCAGCCGAGATGGTTCCAGTAGGTGACGTGGAAGCCGAGGGGCAGGAGGTCGGCGTTCCCGGCCAGTTCGCCGAGCAGCGCCTCGGCCGGCGGGCAGGACGAGCACCCCTGCGACGTGAACAGTTCGAGGACGACGGGCCGTGCCTGCGCCGTGCCGGACAAGAGCAAGGCTGGCAGCAGGACGGCAAGGGTACGAATGAGGCGCTGGGACATGGTGTGCTCCGGAACGAACGCGGTCGTTACGGTTCGCCGGAAACCGGAATTCGTTACGTGATCCGACTTCCGGCTGATCAACCCGGGTTTGGCCTCACTCCGTCATCGCGAGGCGAAGCCGAAGCGATCCAGGGCTCGACTTTTCCGGAAAGGTCGCGCCCTGGATTGCCACGGCTTCGCCTCGCAATGACGGCCTAGAGACCGAAGCGATCAACCGGAAGCCGTATGAGCCGACAACATCGGAGGCTCGCCCGAACTGGGGCGCGGCAAAGCGCGCCGATACGGCCCGGGCTCGCGTGATCCAAGAATTTCAAGCGGCCGCTCGGAGACGCTCGACGGTCCCGCACTCAATCCACGCCCGGTCCGGCGGGGCGGTAGCCGGAGGTGCGGGCCGCACGCGCCCTGACGGTGGCGACCAGCGCCTCCAGCGCCGGGGCTGCGAGCGAGCGGCTCGTGGCGAGATAGTAGGTCTCCCAGCCGACCGACAGAAAATCGAGGCCGAGCCGCTCGGCTGCCGCGCGCACGCCGAGCCCGGCATCGGCCGCCCCGCAGGCGATCACGGCCGCCACCGCCTGGTGCGTGAACTCCTCCACGGCGTACCCCTGGATCTCGGAGGGCGAGAGGCCGGCCTCCGCCAGCATGCGGTCGAACCAGTCGCGCGTGCCCGAGCCGCGCTGGCGGTTGACGTAGCGCACCCCGTCCCCGGTCAGGTCGGCGAGCGCGCGGATGCCGAGCGGATTGCCGGGGGCGAGCAGCAGACCCTGCTCGCGCTCGAACAGCGGATGCGGCACGAGCCCGGCACTCGCCTTGACGCCGGAGAAGGGACTGTCCGGTTCTTCCGTTGCCTGCGCGCCGCAATGGAAGCCGGCGGCATCGACCCCGCCGTCGAGGAGCAGCTTCACCGCCGCACTGCTCCCCATCACCGACAGCTCGATCGCGCCCTGCTCAGCCGGAATCTCGCGCAGAACCTCGATCAGGAGAGGATCGTGGCTCGCCGCGAGCCGCAGCGCTCCGCCGCGGCCGGTGAGCAGACGCCGCAGTCGATGCTCGATGGCGCGGGTCTCGCGCCCGAGGCTCGCATCCAGTCCCGAGAGCGCCGAGGTGAACGCCTCCGAGAGCGCGGCCCCGAACTCCGTGAGTTCCGAGCCCTGGCCACGGGTCTTGCGCACGAGCGGCTGTCCCAGGACGGTTTCGTACGCCTGAAGCCGCGCCCAGGCCGCGCGGTAGGACAGGCCGAGGCTCTCGGCGAAGCCCTTGATCGAGCCGGTCCGTCCGATGGCTTCGAACATCTCCAGCAGGTCGATCACCTCGAGCGCGTTCGAACCGATCTGCACCGTGCCGCCGAGCCTGAGGTCGACGGCGACGGGCAACCTATCGGCAGCCGTGATCATATTGATGGCTCTCCAGTTGTCGTAGACAACCAGATACCCTGAAACATCGAGACCTGTCGTAGCTCGGCGGACAACGTCCCCACGCAATGCCACGCAGATGCATCCCGGCCACGCTCAGATGCCCTCAACCGTCTTTATCTCCTATCTCCATGCGGGCCTCCCCGGTCCGGGCCGATCCGGGGACGCGCTGGCAATCCAGCGCGCGGCGGTGGATCGGCATGTCCGCGGGCACGGGCGCCTCGCCGCAGAGGTCGTCGAGACCGGGCAGGATCGGCCGGGCTCGAGGTGGTCGCGCCTTCAGGACGCGCTGAGCCTGTGCCGCCGCGGCGGCGCAACGCTGTTGATGGCCGACTTCGGCGCTTTCAGCGGGAATTCCGCGTTTCTGCGCCACTTGAGCGACGAACTGCGCCGACTCGACCTGCGCTTCGCCGCCGCCGATCGGCCGGACGCGAGCGAGGTCACGCTCGGCATCATGGCAGCCTTGGCGGAGGCCGAGGACAGATGGGGCGTGCCATGCACCCCGGAGGCGATGGCACGCCGCCGCGAGTTCTACACCCGCTTCACGGCCGAGTGGCGGGCACGGCCGGCCTCCGGCCGGGCCGGTATGGCGGCCTTCGGACATGAGCGGTCCCGCCTGCCGGCCGAAGGCCCGGTCCGCAACGGGAGTGCGCAGCGCAGCCGGGAGCGGGCCGAGGATGTCGCGCCGATCCTCAGCGAGATCCGCGCCGCGGGGACGCTGACGCTGGAACAGGTCGCCAACGCGCTCAACGCCCTCGGTGTCCCGTCGGCACGGGGAAAGCGCTGGTACCCGACGCAGGTGACCAGGGTCGAGAAGTGCCTGGCGGCGGGATGCGACGCCGTGCGGCTCGAACGCCGTTCATTCGAGCAACCCCTTCACGTCTGATTCTCTCAAATCGAATCGGCATCGGCCGGGATCTTCGAAGGATGGCTGCTTCACTGACCGTCGGGGATCTCTTCAAGGCCAAGGCCGTCACCGACGAGCAGGTGAACGCGGCGGTCGAGCGGTATCTCGCGGAGCCCGAGACCTCGGCGCATCCGATCGCAGACGGCTACACGGTCGATCTCGCGGCCGCCGTCGCGGGGCATGGCTGGGCGAGCCAGGTCACGGCCAATCCCGGCACCCATCCGCTGCTGATGCGGGCGGCGGTCCAGACGGCGATCCTGCTGGCGCGTGCGCGCAAGGCCCGGACCGTCGCCAGGAAGGACCGCACCGTCCCGCCGGCCGAGCGGTGAGGCGCTGACGTCGAGGCATGGTCAGGCGCCGGTGCCGGCACGGCCCTGATCCTCCATATCCGGCGCGACCTGCCCGTAATTCAGCACCGAGACCAGGGTCACGCCGCCGACCACGTTGCCGAGCAGCGTCGGCACGAAGAAGCCGGTGACGTATTTCGCGATATCGATCTCGCCGGTGGCGACGAGGTAATAGGCGTCGGCCGATCCGGCGACGATGTGGGCGAGGCCGCACATCGAGACGAGCCACGTCATCAGGATGATGATGAAGGGCGCCGCCGAGCCCGAGGCCGGCAGGATCCACACCATCAGCGCGATCAGCCAGCCCGCGAACACGGCCTTGATCACCGTGGTCCAGAACGGGTCCTCGATGGTGTGGCGGCTGATGGCGGCGAACGCCTCCCGCACCTCCGGCTTGAACGCGTCGGTATGGGCAAGCACCGAGGCGATGACGATGGTCGCCAGGATGTTGGCGACGAGCACGATGGTCCACAGCCGCACGACCCGCAGCAGCGCGCCGAAGGTGCGTTCGGTCAGGAGCGGCAGGATCGGTGTGACGGTGTTCTCCGTGAAGAGCTGCTGACGACCGAGAACGACGATGAGGAAGCCGATCGAGTAGCCCATGCTCACGACGAGATCGGCCCAGGGCTCGTGCGGCAGATGTCCCTTGAGGACGCCGGGCACGATCAGCGAAAAGCCCATGGTGAGCCCGGCGGCGAAGCCCGACAGGGAGAGCGCCAGCGTCGTGCGCCGCATCTCCTCCTCGCCCTCGCGGCGGATGATCTCGTGAAGGATCAGCGCGTCCGGGCGATGCGCCTTCTCGACTTGGGCGTCGTCCTTCTCCCGGGTATGGGCGCCGTGGGTCTTGGAATCCTCCTGCCTGCGAGTGTCTTGGGACATGCGGCCCTCGGTGGTCGTCTGGTCGCAGCCCAACGTACGGCAGCGCTTGCGCGCTCCCGGCATCTGGAAATTTATTTCACCAAATCGTGAAGGGTCGATCGACTGCGGCGTGCCTACGCCCGAAGCCCCGGGAGCAACGCCTCCACCGCCGCGCGCGCCGCCGCCACCGCCTCGGCGTCGCGACCGCGCACGACGATGCGATTGCGGAATCCCTCCGGCGTCATCGAGGGATAGGAGCCGATCGAGACGTCGGCATGCGCCGCGGCGATCGCGCCGAGGCCGCCGGCGAAGTTGCCCTCGGGGATCGCGCCGGCCTCGATCGTCTCGGAAATGACCGGTGCGTTCGAGGTCAATGTCGGGCGGATCTCGTCGAGCATGGCCTGCATGATCTGCGGCACGCCGGCCATGACGTAGACGTTGCCGATGCGGAAACCCGGCGCCTTCGAGACCGGGTTCGCGATCAGGTCGGCGCCGTCGGGGATGCGGGCCATGCGCAGGCGGGCCTCGTTGAGGTCTTCCGGCCGGTGCCGCTCCAGCAGCATGGCGCGCGCCCGCGGATCGACGTCGATGCCGACGCCGAAGGCCTCCGCCACGCTGTCGGCGGTGATGTCGTCGTGGGTCGGGCCGATGCCGCCGGAGGTGAACAGGTAGGTGTAGCGCGCCCGCAGCGCGTTCACCGCGGCGACGATCTCCGCCTTCACGTCCGGCACGATGCGCACCTCGCGCAGGTCCACGCCGATCTCGGTCAGCATGTCGGCGATCGTGCCGATGTTCTTGTCCTTGGTCCGGCCCGAGAGGATCTCGTCGCCGATGACGAGGATGGCGGCGGTGACGTCGGGACTTTGGGACATGGAGCCTCGGGGGCGGGGAACGGGGTGGAAGCTAGGGCGCGGATGCGCGAAAGCGAAAGCCCGTCCCGCTCCCCACGGCCGCGATGCGTTTTTCCACTCCCCTGATCGAAGGGCGCCTCGTGCGGCGCTACAAGCGCTTCCTCGCCGACGTGACGCTGGCCGACGGCACGCTGGTCACGGCGCATTGCGCCAATCCCGGCGCGATGCTGGGACTCAACGCGGAGGGGTTCCGCGTGCTGCTCTCGCCCTCGACCAATCCGGCGCGAAAGCTCGGGTTCTCGTGGGAGCTGGTCGAAGCGGATCTGCCCGGCGGCCCCCAATGGGTCGGCATCAACACGGCCCGGCCCAACGCCCTCGTCGCGGAGGCGTTTCGCGAGGGCCGGCTCGCGCCGCTCGCGGGCTACGAGACGCTCCGGCCGGAGGTCGCCTACGGCAAGGCGAGCCGCGTCGATTTCCTGGCGAGCGGCGGCGGTCTGCCGCCGTGCCATGTCGAGGTGAAGAACTGCCACCTGATGCGGCGGGCCGGGCTCGCCGAGTTCCCCGATTGCAAGGCCGCCCGCTCGGCCCGCCACATGGAGGAGCTGGCCCGCGTCGTCGAAGCGGGCGGCCGGGCGATGCTGATCGTCGTGATCCAGATGCGGGCGGAGGCCTTCGACGTCGCCCGCGACATCGACCCGGCCTTCGACCGGGCGCTTCGCGCCGCGCTGGCGGCGGGCGTCGAGGCCTACGCCTATACCTGCGCGGTCGGGCCGGAGGGCGTCGCGATCGACGCGCCCGTGCCGATCCTCACGCCGGGCGCGACGCCTCCCCCCGCTCGAACATCAGGTTGAGCCGCGTGCGGGCGATCTGGCGGTAGCCGTACTTGTGGAGCAGGCTCGGCAGGTCGATCTGCCACTGGTCGGCGCCGTTCTCGATGATGAGCAGCGACGGGAGCAGCGAGGCCGGCGCATCGCGCAGGAACGGTTCAAGGATCAGATCCTCGGCGCCCTCGACATCGAGCTTGATCGCGTCGATGCGCTCGATCCGCTCAGACCGGCACAGATCCACCAGCGTCACGGCCGGCACGCGCACGGTCGCGTTCTTGTGGGTGCCGACGATCTTCACGCTCGATTCGCCGCGGTTGCGCGGATCAATGAACAGGGTGAGTTCACCCGCCTTGTCGGCGACCGCGCAGGCGATGGCCTTGACCGTGCCGAACGGGTTCTGGCCGATGTTGAACGTCAGCCGGTCGAACACGTCGGGCTGCGGCTCCACAGCGAGGATGCGGGCGCGCGGTCCGGTGAAGGCCGCCACGAACAGCGCGTAGGCGCCGATATTGGCGCCGATGTCGAGGAACACCGCGTCGTCGGCGAGGCGCTGCTTCAGGAGCGCGCGCTCCTGCGGGTCGAAGAACTGCGGGGTGAAGAGCACCTTCTTCTCGCAGTTGTTGTTGTAGGGGTGCAGCCGCATCCGCGCCCCGTAGCGCTCGACGTCGAGGGGACGTCCGCGCAGCATGGAGATGGCGAGGCGGCGCAGGAACATCGCCATCCGCCGGGCGCGCCAGGACTGCTCCGGCAGCCGCTGGGTCCGCTCGGCGATCCGCGCGACGAGGCCGGTGGGGGCGTAGGTGCCGTAGGGCGAGGTGTCGGTCATCGTGCCGGGGTGATGCCAGCCCGTTGTGGCGGCGGCAAGTCGAGAGCCCGATCCGGGGCGATTGGGAGAAGGCCGACACCAAATTCCGCCGGTTGTCGCCTGTCGCCCCGACACGACCTTTGACAACGGCGCCGCGGCACCCGAAGACACGCCCATGCAGAGCTTCGACTCCGACGGCGTGCAGATCGCCTATATCGACGTCCCGGGCAAGGAAGGCGCGCCGGGCAACGGCGAGCCGATCTTGTTGATCCACGGCTTCGCCTCGAACCACGCGGTGAACTGGGTCAATGCGCTGTGGGTCCGGTTCCTGACCGAGGCCGGCTACCGGGTCGTCGCCCTCGACAACCGCGGCCACGGGCAGAGCGAGAAGCTCTACGATCCCGCCGCCTACACCTCCGGCGAGATGGTGGGCGACGCGGTCCGGCTCCTGCGCCATCTCGGCATCGAGCGGGCGGACGTGATGGGCTACTCGATGGGCGCGCGCATCGCCGCGCACATGGCGCTCGACTATTCCGCCGAAGTCCGCTCGCTGCTGATCGGCGGCCTCGGCTTCAACCTCGTGGACGGGCGCGGCCTGCCGCAGGGCATCGCCGAGGCGCTGGAGGCGCCCCCCGGCGCGCCGGCGCCGAACCCGACGGCGGCGACCTTCCGCCTCTTCGCCGAACAGACCAAGAGCGACCTGCGGGCGCTCGCCGCCTGCATCCGCGCCTCGCGCCAGACGCTCTCGCGGGCCGAGCTCTCGGCGATCGACACGCCGACGCTGATCTCCGTCGGCACGCTCGACACGGTGGCCGGCTCCGGGCCAGAACTGGCGAAGCTGATGCCGAACGCCCGCGCCCTCGACCTGCCGAACCGCGACCATTCCACCGCCGTGGGCGACCGGCTGCACCGCCAGGGCGTGCTGGAGTTCCTCAAAGAGCGCCCCTAGCCCCGTGGCTCGGCAGCTATGCGGCCGAGCCCATGACCTATTGGCAGTAGATCCTTTGGCCGACTGCCCCAGGAGTCCGGTCCGTCTCTAAGCTGCGGGCCCGCTTCGAGTTTGGGCCATGCCGAGTCAGACGTCACAGCGCGCCGCGAACGGCGTCCTTCGCTCGGTCGTGGCGGATGCGTTCGCCACCGCTCTCGTCTCGCTCGCCATCCTGTTGCTGGTCTTCGGCAGCGCGGCCCTGGCACGGCCGAAACTCACCTACGCCGCGGGCAAGGTCGCCGCCCTGAGCAACCTGTCCACGGACGAGGGCTGCCTGCCGGCCAAGCTGACGGGCCGAGTCGTGAAGCGGGAATTCGGCCGCGACGGTCTCTACCTCCAGTCCGTCGTCCTTGAGGAGAAATCCGGGCAGCGGACCTTCATCAACGTCGAGGACGGCTACCGCACTCTCGACGCCGCCACCAACGGTTCGGTCAAGCAGTCCCTCGAAACGATGCTGGCCGTGGGCCGACCGGTCGCGCTGCGCGTCCTCGGATGCGGGGCGGCGGCGCGGATGCTGACGCTCGACGCCGTGCGTCCGCTCTGAACGGACCCGGCCTCACCCAGCCGCGTCGGAGAGCCAATCCGGAATCCACCGCGCCGGGCGCGGCGCCCGTGAAAGGTCGGATCGCGCCTCCGCGACCGGGGCCGGCGCGCCGCCGATGACCGGGCGGACCTGATACTCGAAGCGGGGCAGGATATGGCCCTGCGCATCGAGCGCCAGCTGCGCCTCGAACCACAGGCCGAGATCGGGGTCGGCTCGGTGCTGCTCGTCGCGGAGCGCGCGCAGGAGCGGCTCGACGACGGCCGCCTCGGCGACCCGGCTGCGGACCGCTGCGATAGACCTGCACCTCGCAGAGCGCGCCGACGATTGTCGCCCGCAGGCGCGTCCGATCCCAGGGCGACTTGCCGCGAGGGCGATGGGCGGAAAGGGCGCGCCCGATCTCGGCCAGGATCGGATGCCCGGCCCAGTGGGCTTCGCGCTCGTGAATCCAGGAATCCATCCGCGCCGCGAACGCGGTCTGGTCGCAGGCCTCGCCCGCCAGTTCGTCCAGGCGGGCCGCGCCGATCCGGTCTCCGAGCCACGCCGCGAGGGCCGAATGCGCATCGTCCCCCGCGATCTCTGCCTCGTCTTTCTCGTCGTCGTCCTCGTAGGCAGCGAGGTCGCTCCAGGCCGACTCAGAGAACGCATCGCGGGCGAGCTTGGCCAGGAAGCCTTCGAGCGATCCCGCGAGCACCGCCGCGTCGCCCTCGGAGCCGAGACCGACGACGGGGCTCGCCACCCTCGGCACGCCGTCGGGGTGCCAGAGGCCGACCAGGGAGCCGTCGGGCAGGTAGAGGAACAGCGAGAATTCCCTGCGCAGGGCGCTGCCGTCGACGATCGGCGCCTCGTCGCTGAGCGTTCCCTGCAGCCGGAAGCAGCTGAGGCTGCCCCAGGGCCGGCCGTCGAGCCAATCCGCGAAGTCGAGGAGCAGGCGGGGCGGTTCGTGGCCGGGCGGGAAGGCGGCCGCGAGACTCTCCCGACGGACGATGTAGGGATCCTGCGCCATCCGCCCCTCCCCTCCTGTTCCGTCAGCTCTTCAGCCGGTATCCCGTCCGGAAGATGTAGGTCACGAGCCCGAGGCAGAGGGCCAGGAAGGCGAAGGTCGCGACGATGCTGACGCCGACCGCCACGTCGCCCTTGCCGAAGAAGGCCCAGCGGAATCCGCTCACCAGGTAGACGACCGGATTGAACAGGCTGACCGCCCGCCAGAACGGGGGCAGCATGTCGATGGAGTAGAAGCTGCCGCCGAGGAACGTCAGCGGCGTGACGATGAGGAGCGGCACCAGCTGCAGCTTCTCGAACCCGTCGGCCCACAGACCGATCACGAAGCCGAACAGGCTGAAGGTCAGCGCCGTGAGCAGCAGGAAGAACACCATCCAGATCGGGTGCTCGATGTGCAGCGGCACGAACAGCGAGGCCGTGGCGAGGATGATGAGGCCGATGATGATCGACTTCGTCGCCGCCGCGCCGACATAGCCGAGCACCACCTCGAACGGCGAGATCGGCGCCGAAAGGAGCTCGTAGATCGTGCCGGCGAAACGCGGGAAGTAGATGCCGAAGGCGGCGTTCGAGACGCTCTGCGTCAGGAGCGAGAGCATGATCAGCCCCGGCACGATGAAGGCGCCGTAGGCCACGCCGTCGATCGTCTGCATCCGCGCGCCGATGGCGGCGCCGAACACCACGAAGTAGAGCGAGGTGGAGATCACCGGCGCGACGATGCTCTGCAGCGCCGTGCGCCAGAACCGGGCCATCTCGAAGCGGTAGATGGCGAGGATCGCCGGGACGTTCAGCATGGACGCAGCCCTCATGCGCGCTCGCGGACGAGATCGACGAAGATGTCTTCGAGCGAGCTCTGGCTGGTATCGAGATCGGTGAAGGCGATGCCGGCGGCGGCGAGTTCGCCGAGCAGGCCGGTGATGCCGGTGCGTTCCCGCCGGGTGTCGTAGGTGTAGACGAGGGTGCGCCCACCCTCGCCGATCTGGAGATCGTGGCGCGCGAGGTTCTCGGGAAGCGCCACGACCGGCTCGCGCAGGTGCAGGATCAGCTGCTTCTTGCCGAGCTTGCGCATCAGCTCGACCTTGTCCTCGACCAGGATGATCTCGCCCTTGCGGATCACGCCCACCCGGTCGGCCATCTCCTCGGCCTCCTCGATGTAGTGGGTGGTGAGGATCACCGTGACGCCCTGCTCGCGCAGGCGGCGCACGAGGCGCCACATGTCCTGGCGCAGCTCGACGTCGACGCCCGCCGTCGGCTCGTCGAGGAACAGCACCTGCGGCTCGTGGGCGAGCGCCTTGGCGATCAGGACCCGGCGCTTCATGCCTCCGGAGAGCTGCATGATGCGGCTCTCGCGCTTGTCGTAGAGGGAGAGATCCTTGAGCACCCGCTCGATATGGGCCGGATCCTTCGCCAGCCCGAACAGGCCGCGGCTGAAGCTCACCGTGTCCCACACCTTCTCGAAGGCGTCGGTGGTGAGTTCCTGCGGCACGAGGCCGATCATCCGCCGCGCGGCGCGGTACTGGCTGAGGATGTCGTGGCCGCCGACGCGGATCTCGCCCGCGCTCGGCGTGACGATCCCGCAAACGACGTTGATGAGGGTCGACTTGCCGGCGCCGTTCGGCCCCAGCAGCGCGAAGATCTCGCCCTTGGCGATGTCGAGGGTCACGTCGCGCAGGGCGTGCAGCCCCGAGGCGTAGACCTTCGACAGGTTCGCGATCGAAACGATCGGTGACATCGGGGCTCGGGGATGGGGGGCGGGGCGCGCCCTATAGCACGGCGGCCGAAGCGGTGAAGCTGGCGGTAGCCGGTTACATTTCCCGACGTTTCTCCCCCGTGTTCCGGCGCACCTCGCGGAACCGAGTTTGTCCCCGCAGCTTGTCGAGATGTTCTCCTGCGACAAAACACCCCTGACCCGACCTGCCCTCGACGCGATGGCGGGTCGTTTTTTGTGGTCAGCTCTGCAGCCGTTCCGCGGCCTGACGCTCGCGCAGGTAATCCTCGGTGGTGCGCGGCTTGGCCGGCGGCGCGGCGTGGGGGTCGAAGCCCTGATTGAGCGCCGCCTCGACCCGGCAATCGTCGCACATCATCAGCGAGCGGATGCGCTGCTCGCCGGCTTCGCCTGAGAACATCCAGTGCCGCTCCCGCAGCTTGCCGATCACCCGCTCGATGGTCGCGCGGGTGCCGAACGGCTTGGCGCAGGTGATGCAGCAGAACGGCTCCTCCTCCTTCACGACCCGGCGCGGCTCGCTCCACGCCGCGAAGTCGATCTGCGGCTTCAGGCTGATCACGTCCTCCGGGCAGGTGGCCGCGCACAGGCCGCACTGCACGCAGAGGCTCTCCTCGAAGGCCAGCAGCGGCCGCTCGGCACTGTCGGACAGGGCATGGGTCGGGCAGGCGCCGACGCAGGAGAGGCAGAGGGTGCAATCCTCGGTGCGGAAATCGAGCCCGCCGAACGGCGCCCCGGCGGCCAGCGGCACGGCGGCGACGGGGGTCGGGGCGGCGGCGTGCATCTCGCGGAAGGCGAGGCGCAGCATCTCCCGCTTGCCGCCGACGGGCATGAAGCCGGCGGGCGCCGCCGTCGCGAGGCCGGGCGTTGCCGAGCGGAGCGCCGCGCCGAGGGCGTCGGGATCGTCGGTCTCGATCAGGGCGACCGTCGGCGCCTCCGTCCCCGTGCCGTAGCCGAGGGCGTCGGCGAGCGTCCGGCCGAGGGAGACGGTGCGGTGCAGGCTGTCGAGGTCGTGCTTCGGACGGGCCCGCACAAGCACTCGGACCCCGGCCGCGCCGTAGGCGAACAGGGCGGCCAGGATCTCCGGCCCGAGCTGCGCCGCCTCGTTGACCCGCACCGGCAGGACGTGGGCCGGCAGCCCGTCGCCGTAGCGGCCGAGCGCGTCGATCAGCGGCTCGCCGTGGTCGCCGTCGTGGAACAGCACCACCGCGTCCGCGCCGCCGGCCGCGCGGTAGGCGCGCATCAGGCTGCGCAGGCGGCGCATCAGCGCGTCGGCGGGCGGCAGGGCGTAGTTGGCCGCGCCCGTGGGGCAGACGGCGGCGCAGCTGCCGCAGCCGGCGCAGACATAGGGGTCGATCGCCACCGTGTCGCCGGCGGGCGCGATGGCCCCGGTCGGGCAGACATCGAGGCAGCGGGTGCAGCCGGTGATGCGCGAGCGGGAATGGGCGCAGAGCTCGCCGCGGAAATCGATGAAACGGGTCTTGTCGAACTCGCCGACGAGGTGGGAGGCCGCCATCACCGCCCGCTCGACCGCCGCAGGGTCGCGCGGGTCGGCGCGCAGGTAGCCGCTGCGCAGCTTGTGCGCGGGAAAGAGCGGCGTGCCGCCGGTGAGGTCGAGGATCAGGTCGCAGGTCGAGACCGCTCCGTCGCGCCCCGATCCGAACACGAGGCGGGTGCGGGAGGACGGCGCCGGCAGGGCGTAGTCGTCGATGCGAAGCCCGAACGCGCCGAGATGGCCCGTCGCCCCCCGCACCGTGCCGCGGATCACCGGGAATTCGTTGCGGTGAAGCGGCGCCACCTCGCCCGGCCGGCTCAGGAGTACGGTGACGTCGAGATGCTCGGCCAGACGCCGCCCGGCCTCGATCGCGGCCTCGTCGCGCCCGTAGATCAGGGCGACGCCGCGGCTCTCCAGCGGCACGGTTCCGGCCACCGGAACCGGCTCCGCCGCCGCGGCCAGCAGCGCCGCCATCTTCGGACCGGCCTTGTCGGCCTCCGACGACCAGCCGGCGGTCTCGCGGATCTTGGCGAAGGCGACGCGCTCCTCCGCCTCCATCTCGGCGGCGACTTCCTCGAAGAGCGGCGCCTGGAGCGTGCAGGAGACGGTGATCGGCACGCCCGTGGCCAGGGCCTCGCGGTAGCGGTCGAGTTCGAGACCGCAGAGCTGGTCGGCGGTGCGCACGCGACCGCCGCAGCCCTTTTCCAGGGCCGCGGCATCGAGCGGCATCGTCTTCTCGCAGGAACAGGCGAACACGAGACGATCGGACACGATTGAACCTGAGACGATTGGGAAAGCGGGAGGCCCCTTCGCGCGGGGGCCTGCCTTCCATATACTCGTATCGTTCAAAACTACGAACGGACATGCGGGCGCAGGCGCCCCGCCCGATACGGCTCATGACCTCCCGACTCGAAACCGTCTCACCGGGCTTGCGCCCCGCTCCCCTCGTCCTGCCGCCGGCCTTCACCGGGCTCGTCACCGCGGGCTCCCCGGGCGCGGCCGGACAGGCCTGCCGGCTGGCCGAGTCCGGCGAGGCCGAGGCCGGCACTCTCCTGATGGAGGAGCGCGACGACGTCATCGCGCTGGCCGTCGTGCTGGCGCCCACCGAGCCGCTCGCCACGGCGCGGCGGGCCTTCTTCGTCGGGATGCAGGCGCTGGCGGATGCGGTCGGCACCTTCGGGCCGCCGGAGATCCCGGTGACCTTCCTGTGGCCCGACACGCTGAGCTTCAACAGCGCCCGCCTCGGTGGCGGCGCGCTGCACTGGCCGCAGGGCTGCGGCGAGGGCGAGACGCCGGACTGGCTCGTCTTCTCGGCGATGCTGATCGCCTCGAAGCGCGATGCGGGCGATCCCGGTCTGACGCCCGACTCGACCTCCCTGGAGGAAGAAGGTTTTCCGAAGGATCTGCGCGAGGCACTGGTCGAGAGCTTCGCCCGCCATCTCACCAAGGCGTTCGAGATCTGGAGCGAGGACGGCGCCGCGCGCTCGACGGGGCGCTACCTCGCCCGCCTCGCGCTGCCGCCGGGCGTGCGGGCGACGATCGAGCCGAACGGGGATGCCCGGCTCGTCCACGCCGACGGCCGCAGCGAATCGCTCCCGCTCCTGCAGGCCCTGGCGGCCCCCTCCTGGCGCGACCCAAGCACCGGCAGGGTGCGGCTGTGAGCGCCGGCAAGCTGCCGCGGACGCTGCGGCTCGACCCGTCCGACACCTTCGTCTTCGCGCGGGCCGCGGAGCCCGGCGAGTGGGCGGTGACCGGCTCGTTCCTGTTCTTCGATGCCGACCTCTCGGCCCTCGCCGGAAAGGACCGGGCGGCGTTCCGCTCCGGATTCGTCGGGGTGGGCTCGCTCGGCTTCTCGACCCTCGTCGTCGTCAGCGAGGCGAGCGAGGCGGAGCGCGAGGCGGCGATCGAGGACCTCGCCCGCCACATTCACGAGCGCTTCGGCGCACCGGACCGCGACGCCGCCCGCGCCGCGGCGCGGGAAGAGATCGAGGTCGCGGCCTCGCTGTGCAACCTGCCGGTCGGCAGCGTGATCGCGATGCATCGGAGCGAGCGCGGCGGCGAGATCGCGGAGGAGTTCCGCACCCTGCACCAGCGCCCGGCCGGCGCGGACCCGCTGCACGGGCGCGCCTTCCACTTCGTCGAGACCGACGAGGAGGGGCCCGAGGAACAGGCCGACCTCGTCGGACTCCTGAACGGCGCCTCCGCTGGGGCTGAGAGAGCATGACCGAGTTCTGGGTATCGAGCGGCCATCACCTGACGCAGCGCACGGAGGGCGGCGGCCTCGCCGTCACCGACGAACTGATCCTCGCCTATCTGGCGCGGCCCGAACTGGTGCCGCCGGAGGAGGCCTGCGAGGCCGAGCGCGGGCTGCACGCGAGCCTGCTCGCCGAGCCGCGCCGGCCGGTGACGCGCGCGGATATCGAGGCGATCGCCGATGCGGATGCGCGGGAGAACTGGGAGGTGATGCTCGCCTTCCGCGACCGCCTGCTCGCGGCCCGCTCCGTCGAGGCGGCCTATCTCGCCCTCGTGCGCGGCGGGCTGCAGGGCGTGCCCGGCCTGTTCCTGACCCAATTGGTGCACCTGATCCTGCGCAACGCGCTCGATGGGTGCGAGGACCCGTTCGTGCTGCGCGCCGCCGAGCTATTTTTTCGCTCGCAGCGCGTCAGTCTGCACGAGGGCGCGGTGCTGCTCGCCGATGCCGAGGTGATCGAGGCGCGGGAGGGCGGCGCGCCGCTCTCGCCCCTGGTCTCGATGCTCGGCAAGGAGGCGGCGAGCGAACTCGACGTGCTCAACGAGGAGAACGCCTGGACCTACTGGAGCCGGTCGGACGCCTTCACCATGGCGCTCAATCTCGGCTCCAGCACGCGCAGCCGCGAGGGGCTGGCGCGGGCAATCGAGGCGTTCGTGCGCCATCTCCTCAACGCGGAGGTCACGGTCGCGCCCCTCGACCGCCTGGAGGATCCCGATTGGCGCTGGTTCGTCGGGCTCGACGCCGAGGGCACGCGGATCGGCAACACGCTGTGGCGCGGCGAGGCCCTGGACGACGACGCCCGCGAGCGGGTGATCGCCGTGTTCAGCCTCACCTTCGCCGATCCGGCCCGCGTCGATCCGCGGGTCGGGGACCGGCCCGTCTACCTCCTGCTCGCCATGAGCCCGGACAAGACCGTGCAGTTGAAGCCCCAGAACCTCGTCGTCGGATTGCCGCTGGCCGCCGACCGGGCCGCCGCGTGAGGCCGGACATGACACCGAACGATACGCCCCGGGAGCTACCGGAAGACCGGTTCGAGGTCGGCATCATCGTGGCGCGCCGTCGCCTGAAGGGGCCGTGGGCGAGCCACGCCTGGCTTCCCGTCGCGGCTCTGCCCGCGGCGCCGCAGGCGGCGCCGTGGACCCAGCTCTCCGAGACCGAGGAGGAGGCGACCTTCTACGCGGGGGCGCACGAGGTGACGCTGCACATCGCCGAGACGGCGCATTACCGCGACAACCTCGTCTCCGGCCGCCCGTCCCTCTGGGTCACGCTCCACGCGACGGCGGAGGACACCTACGAGGTCGCGAGCGTGACCGCCGACCCCTACGAGGGCGAGTCGATGGCCGAGGGCATCGGCGAGATCGTCGAGGCGGTGCCGATGCCGCCCGAGGTGCAGGCCAAGCTGCTCGCGTTCTTCGAGGCGTTCCACATCGAGCGCAAGTTCGAGAAGCGCAAGCGCGACCGCGCCGACCCCGAGGCCCTCGCGCACCGCGCCCCCGGCAGCCAGGGGAAACCGGAATGAGCGGGAACTTCCTCTCGCGCTGGGCCCGCCGCAAGGAATCCGTCCGCGCCGCGGAGCGCTCCGAGACACCCGCCGTCGCGGACACGGCCGGGGCCGAGAACCTGCTCGACGGAACGCCGTCGCCCGGCGCCTCCGACAACCTGCAGCCGGCGGAAGCGCGAACCGACGACCGGTCGGAAGCGGTATCGGACGACCTGCTGGCGAAGCTCCCGTCCCTCGATGCCCTGACGCCGGACACCGACCTCACCGCCTTCCTCCAGGCCGGCGTCCCGACGGCCCTGCGCAACGCCGCCCTCCGGCGGATGTGGTCGCTCGATCCGGCGATCCGCGACTTCGTCAGCGAGGCGCGGGACTATGCCTACGACTGGAACACGCCGGGGGGCGTGCCGGGCACCGGACCGCTCCTGCCGATCGACGACGTCAAGGCGATGCTGAAAAGGGTCATCGACGGCGTCCCCACCGGAGTCGACGAGGCGGCCGGTCCCGAATCGCAAGGTGTTCCGGCGGCTTCTCAGGACGATCCCGCTGCGTCTGCCAGCGCAGCGGATCCCGAGCCCGAGGCTATTCCCGGACCGGTACCGGCAGTACCGTCCATAGATATGCATCCGCAGGTTGCCGACTTGGCAGGTGACCGTCCTGAGGTCGCGCAGCCCGCCCTCCCCCGACCCCGGCTGCGGCGCCATGGAGGCGCGATGCCCTCGTAATTCACGCGCATTTCGATTGCGGCAAACTCAAACGCTTTTTATTATCGGTCCAAACAAGGCGGTCCTCCGTGAGGACCCGAGGGACATGATGGGTTCGGTTGCGTCGGTGATGGCACTTCCGGGAGTTGAGGTGTCTGGGGTCGGCGGCGTGCCGGACGACATCGATCACCTGCGTGCGCAGCAATACGATCTTCTGGCCGCCCTGCTCGGGCGGGCGCCGGAGGCCTCGCTGCTCGCCGCGCTCGCCGCCCTGAAGGACGGAGACGGCGTCCTCGGCCGGCAGATCGCGGCCCTGCGCCGCGCGGCGGCCGAGACCGATACGGACGCGGTGGAGCGCGAGTACTTCGCGCTGTTCATCGGCGTCGGCCGCGGCGAGCTCCTGCCTTACGCCTCCTACTATCTCACTGGCTTCCTCAACGAGCGCCCGCTTGCCCGGGTGCGCGAGGATTTCGCCGCGCTCGGCATCGAGCGGAGCGAGGCGATGAGCGAGCCGGAGGATCACCTCGCGATCCTCCTGGAGGTGATGGCGGGTCTCGCGGCGGATCGGTTCGAGGCGGAGCCCGGCATGCAGGCCCGCTTCTTCGCCCGCCACATCGAACCCTGGGCCGAGCGCTTCTTCACCGATCTGGAGAACGCGAAGGCGGGGCACTTCTATCGCGCGGTCGGGGGTCTCGGCCGCGCCTTCATCGAGATCGAGGCGGAAGCCTTCGCCATGGAAGGCTGAAGGGCTTCTGCATCGTGACAAACGGGATCGAGGCGCGTTGCCTTAAGAGCAGGCAGCCGCCGGAGGAGACGAGGGTGATGCGACAGGATCCGAAGACGCTCGGTCGTCGCCAATTCTTTCGGGCGCTCGGCGGGAGCACCGTGGCCGCGGCGGCGGCGGTCGCCTCGCCAATGGGGGCAACCGAGGCTCAGGCCTACGATCCCGGCAACGACGAGACCAAGGCCCGGTATCGGGAGAGCGACCACGTGAAGGCGTTCTACCGGACCAACGGCTACGAGACCCTCAAGAAGAACACCGATCCGGCGTCGACCGGTCCGAAGTGAGGCTGCCATGCTGATCAAGCGCAAGAGCGGCGAGGCTGCTCGCACCAAGCACCAGGCCGTCGCCGCGGGCCTCGCCTCGGGCGTGCTCGACCGCCGCGCCTTCCTCCGCAAGTCCGGGCTGACCGCGGGCGCGCTCGCCGCCGCTGGCACGATCCAGCTCGGCTCGGTGCGCAAGGCGCAGGCCGCCGGCTCCTCGGCCGTCGGGCCGGACACGGTCATCAAGAAGAACGTCTGCACCCACTGCTCGGTGGGCTGCACGGTGACGGCCGAGGTCGTGAACGGCGTCTGGGTCGGCCAGGAGCCGTCCTACGCCAGCCCGATCAACCGCGGCACGCACTGCGCCAAGGGCGCGGCGATCCGCGAACTCGTCTCCTCCGACCGCCGCCTCAAGTACCCGATGAAGCTCGAAGGCGGGCAGTGGAAGCGGATCTCCTGGGATCAGGCCTATCAGGAGATCGGCGACAAGCTGCTGGCGATCCGCGAGAAGAACGGCGCCGACTCGGTCTACTGGCTGGGTTCGGCCAAGTTCACCAACGAAGCCTCCTACCTGATGCGCAAGTTCGCTGCCCTCTGGGGCACGAACTCGATCGACCATCAGGCGCGTATCTGCCACTCGACCACGGTGGCGGGCGTGGCCAACACCTGGGGCTACGGCGCCCAGACGAACTCCTACAACGACATCCGCAACGCCAAGACGATGATCATCCTCGGCGGCAATCCGGCCGAGGCGCATCCGGTCTCCCTGCAGCACGTGCTGTCGGGCAAGGAGATCAACCGCGCGAACATGATCGTCATCGATCCGCGCTTCACCCGCACCGCGGCGCACGCGACCGAGTACGTGCGCATCCGCTCCGGCACCGACATCCCGGTGGTGTGGGGCATCCTCTGGCACATCTTCCAGAATGGCTGGGAGGACAAGGAGTTCATCGCCCAGCGCGTCTACGCCATGGACGACGTGCGCAAGGAAGTCGCCAAGTGGACGCCCGACGAGGTCGAGCGCGTCTCCGGCGTGCCGGGCGAGCAGCTCAAGCGCGTGGCGGAAAAATTCGCCAAGGAGAAGCCCGCGACCCTGATCTGGTGCATGGGCGCGACCCAGCACACGGTCGGCACCGCCAACGTGCGCGCGCTCTGCATCCTGTGCCTGGCCACCGGCAATATTGGCAAGCCCGGCACCGGCGCCAACATCTTCCGCGGCCACACCAACGTGCAGGGCGCGACCGATCTCGGCCTCGATGTCACCTCGCTGCCGCTCTATTACGGCCTCGTCGAGGGCGGCTGGCGGCACTGGGCCCGCGTCTGGGAGGTCGAGTACGAGTGGCTGCAGTCGCGCTTCGATGAGGTTCCGGCGAAGGGCGGCCGCAAGGCCCGCACCCGCAAGGAGAACATGGAGGCGCCCGGCATCACCTCGACCCGCTGGTTCGATGCCGTGAACCTGCCGCCGGAGCAGATCGACCAGCGCAGCCCGATCAAGGCGTTCATGGTGTTCGGGCACGGCGGCAACACCGTCACCCGCATGCCCGAGGCGATCGAGGGCATGAACAATCTCGAGCTGCTGGTCGTCGCCGACCCGCATCCGACGACCTTCGCGGCCCTCGATGCGCGGCAGGACAACACCTACCTGCTGCCGATCTGCACCTCGCTGGAGATGGACGGCTCGCGCACGGCCTCGAACCGCTCGATCCAGTGGGGCGAGCAGATCGTGAAGCCGGCCTTCGAGTCGAAGAACGACTATGAAGTCCTCTATCGCCTCGCGGAAAAACTCGGCTTCGCCGACAAGCTCTGCAAGAACATCAAGGTCGAGAACGGGATTCCCGTTGCCGAGGACATCCTCCGCGAGATCAACCGCGGCGGCTGGTCGACCGGGTATTGCGGCCAGTCGCCGGAGCGGCTGAAGGCGCATATGCGCAACCAGCACAAGTTCGACCTCGTGACGCTGCGCGCGCCGAAGGACGATCCGGAGGTCGGCGGCGACTATTACGGCCTGCCCTGGCCGTGCTGGGGCAAGCCCGAGATCCGGCATCCGGGCTCGGCGATCCTCTACAACACCAACCTCCACGTGAAGGAGGGCGGCGGCAACTTCCGCGCCCGCTTCGGCACCGAGCGCAACGGCCAAACCCTGCTCGCCGAGAACTCCTTCTCGAAGGGCTCGGACCTGACCGACGGCTATCCCGAGTTCACCTTCGGGGTGTTCAAGAAGCTCGGCTGGGACCGGGACCTGACGCCGGAGGAACTCGCGACGATCCTCAAGATCGGCGGTGAGAAGCCGGACACGGTGAGCTGGGCGACCGACCTGTCGGGCGGCATCCAGCGCGTCTGCCTCGAGCACGGCGTCTCGCCCTTCGGCAACGGCAAGGCCCGGGCCAACGCCTGGAACCTGCCCGACCCGGTGCCGGTCCACCGCGAGCCGGTCTACTCGCCGCGGCCCGACCTCGTGGCGAAGTACCCGACGCGGCCCGACGAGCGGCAGCTGCGCATGCCGAATATCGGCTTCTCGGTGCAGAAGTCGGCGGTCGATCGCAACGTCATCAAGGACTTCCCGATCATCCTCACCTCCGGCCGCCTCGTCGAGTACGAGGGCGGCGGCGAGGAGACCCGGTCGAACCCGTGGCTCGCCGAGCTGCAGCAGGACATGTTCGTCGAGATCAACACCGGGGACGCCGCCGACCGCGGCATCAAGGACGGTCAGTGGGTCTGGGTGAGCGGCGCCGAGAACGGCGCGAAGACAAAGGTCAAGGCGCTGGTGACCGACCGAGTCGGCAAGGGCGTGGCCTTCATGCCCTTCCACTTCTCCGGTTGGTACCAGGGCAAGGACATGCGCGACTACTACCCGAAGGGCACCGACCCGGTGGTGCTCGGCGAGAGCGTGAACACCGTGACCACCTACGGCTTCGATCCTGTGACGGGCATGCAGGAAACGAAGTGCACCCTGTGCCAGATCGCAGCGGCCTGAGAGGAGCGAACCGAACCATGGCCCGGATGAAGTTCCTCTGCGACGCGGACCGCTGCATCGAGTGCAACGCCTGCGTCACGGCCTGCAAGAACGAGCACGAGGTGCCGTGGGGCATCAATCGCCGCCGCGTCGTCACCCTCAACGACGGCAAGCCCGGCGAGCGCTCGGTCTCGATGGCCTGCATGCACTGCACCGACGCGCCCTGCGCGGCGGTGTGCCCGGTGAACTGCTTCTACACGACGGCGGATGCGGTGGTGCTGCACTCCAAGGACATCTGCATCGGCTGCGGCTACTGCTTCTACGCCTGCCCGTTCGGCGCGCCGCAATACCCGCGGGTCGGGAACTTCGGTTCGCGCGGCAAGATGGACAAGTGCACCTACTGCTCCGGCGGCCCGGAGGCGGACTTCTCGACCGCCGAGTACGAGAAGTACGGCTCGAACCGCCTCGCGGAGGGCAAGCTGCCGCTCTGCGCCGAGATGTGCTCGACCAAAGCGCTGCTGGCCGGTGACGGCGAGATGATCGCCGAGATCTACAAGCAGCGGGTGATCAAGCGCGGCTACGGCTCCGGCGCCTGGGGCTGGAAGACGGCCTACCGCGAGACCGTCGCGATCTGACGCTCGGTCCGAGGGCAAACGCCCTCGGACCCTTCTCCGACCTCGACCTCATCCTGAGGTGCCGACGCGCCAGCGTCGGCTTCGAAGGTGGGCTCCAGGGATGACGGAGACTTCTGGAGCCCTCCTTCGAGGCCGCTGCGCGGCACCTCAGGACGAGGGGGTCGGATGGGACGCTGCCGGTCAGCAGCGATGGGACGGAAGCGGCGCACGCAGGCTCGGCGGCGTCTCGACAAGGACTTGGAAAGGAACGCCGATGCGGCGGGCAGTGACCTTCCTCAACACCCTTCTTCTGGCAGCGATGCTCGTCGCGGCCCCGGCGGCGCTCGCGCCCGCGTTCGCGCAGAACCCGATCCAGGCCGACGGCCAGAACCCGATGGGCGCCCGGCCCACCGCCGACTCGGTCAACGAGGAATTCCTGTTCAAGCAGGATTCCAAGATCCGCGGCCGCGTCTCGATCCCCGACGGCAAGTCGGCCAACCTGATCCAGCCGCAGGGCCGGGAATATCAGAACTTCCGCGAGCGCTGGCTGCCCTGGATCGGCGCCATCGCCATCCTCGGCATGCTGGTCGCGCTCGGCGCCTTCTTCCTGTTCCGCGGCCGGATCATGATGGAGCACAGCCAGGAATCGGGGAAGAAGATCCTGCGCTTCAACGCCTTCGAGCGCTTCACCCACTGGATGACGGCGGTCTGCTTCATCATCCTCTCGCTGTCGGGCCTGAACTACATCTTCGGCAAGCGGCTGCTGATGCCGCTGATCGGGCCGGAGGCGTTCGGCGCCATCGCGCAATGGGCGAAGTACAGCCACGTCTACCTCGCGTGGCCGTTCATGCTCGGCGTCGCCTTCATGTTCGTCCTCTGGATCAGGGACAACATCCCGAGCAAGGTCGATTGGGCCTGGATCAAGGCCGGCGGCGGCCTCATCGGCAAGGGTCACCCCCATGCGGGCCGCTTCAATGCCGGCCAGAAGGGCGTGTTCTGGATGGTCGCCGGCTTCGGCGCGGCGATGGCCGTCACCGGCCTGATGATGCTGTTCCCCTTCGCGCTCACCGACATCAACGGGATGCAGGTGATGCAGGTGGTCCACTCGGTGATCGGCATCGTGTTCATCGCCGGCATCCTCGCCCACATCTACATCGGCACCCTCGGCATGGAGGGCGCCTACGACGCCATGGGCAGCGGCAAGGTCGATCTCGCCTGGGCGCGCGCGCACCACGACCTCTGGGTCGAGCAGGAGCAGGCGCGCACCGGCAGCGGCCCGCAGTTCAAGGGGCATCCGGCTCCGGCCGAGTGACAGGACGGGAGGCCGGCGGCGCGGGCCGGCCTCCGAACCGGGCGACGGCCCGCGCGCATCGAGGCCTGAGGTCTCCGGGGACGACACGACCATGAAAGCCTTTCTCGCCGCCATCATCGCCGCCGTCGCCCTCGGGGTGCTGGCGATGTTCGCGCTCACGAGCAACCAGAAATTCGCCTACCAGGCCTTCGCGACCTCCGGCGCCCGCGTCTCGGAGCCGGGCACCAACCTCGTCGGTCCGCGCTGGAACGGCGATCCGGCCCCGGAGGAGTACGGCTCGGAGGCCGAGCCGCACGGCAAGGCCGAGGGAACGGCCTCGCAGCCGAAGCGCTCCTGAGCGCAAACGATCGACGGAGTGACCCGATGAAGCCCTCGCCCCTCACCCGGCATCTGGCCGGCGGCCTCGCGGCGTACGCGCTCCTCGTCGGCGCCGCCGCGGCGCAGGACGCGACCCCGCCCGCTCCGCCCGCCGCTGCCCCGATCGCGGCGGGCAAGCCGGCCAATCTCTGCCAGGAACTGGCCGCCTTCGTGAAACAGCCGGAGCCGGCCAACAAGGCGGCCGCGACGCCGCCGCAGCAGGCGACCGCCGTCTCGAACCCGTCCGGCAAGACCGAGGGCGGCAAGCCCGCGGGTGGCGGCGAACCCCAGAAGACGTCGGGCCTCAGCGGTGCCGTCAGCGAGAGCGGCAGCGGGCCTGCTCCGGGCAATCAGTCCGGCAACCCGGCGGTGAACCCGCACGCCAAGGCGAATGCCGAGGCGAAGAATCCCCCCGCTCCGGGGACGCCCGCCCCGTCGCCGAAGCCCGACCCGGCGACGGTCGAGAAGATCGAGGCGGCGGCCGGCGCCAACGATCTCGCCGCCTGCCGGGAGGCCGCCCGCTCCATGCGCGTGGCCGGCGTCGCCATGCCGCCGGCCCTGCTCGCGCTCTCGGCGCTCGATCCGAAGTTCTTCCAGCAGTAACGCGACGGGGGCGGCGCCACGCGGTGCCGCCCCTCCCCCTCAGGCGGCGCCCGGCAGCGGACCGATCGGGCTGACGGCGGTAGCCGGCTGCGAGACCGGCTTGGCCGCTCCGCCGCGCACCAGCGCGATCACCAGCGCCGTGATCGTGAGCAGGTCGCAGGTCAGGCCGAAGACCGAGCCGACCAGCGTGTTGTGAATCACCCAGCACGAGGACGCGCCGAGGAAGACCCGGCGCATGGCCTGCGCATTCCCCTGAAGCCGCGCCGTCGTCGCGAGCAGCGATCCGAGTCCGGCGCAGGCCGACGGCCAGCCGTTCCACGTCGCGAAGGTCAGCCCGAGGGCGACGAGGCTGCTCGCCAGGAAGAGCGGCGCGACCCAGGCCGCGCGCGCGTCCGGCCCGATCCAGCGCGCCGCGACGAGGCTCTGCATCACCGAGACGAGGCACATCGCCGTCCCGGTCTGCGCGCCGAGTTGCAGGAAATGCAGCGCGAAGCAGGCTGAGCAGGCCGCCGACGTGACAAGGATCAGACTTCGCCGCGGCATCATCCCGCCGACGAAGCCGAGGCAGAGCCCGAGGCTTCCGAACAGGTCGAGGTGTTCACGCGCGGCATTCCACGAAAAGGCGGCGAGATCTGCGGGGGACATGATTTGGGTCTCGAACGACGCGTCCGTTGCTCGTTTCGACGGTCGTTCCGCTGAGGCTGTTCTTGCTTCTGCCCTCGCCGTCCGTCGGGACCTTCGCGAAAGCAGTGTCGGCGGGCTGCAGTAGCGTGCCCGTCTTGATCGATGCGCTAGGCTCGCGTGGTAACCGGATCGTTAATGGAGCGAGACCCGTCCGGAGGCGTGGCGCCGATGCCTCACCTACGACGCGAGGCGCGCGACCGCACCTCATGAGAATGAACGTTCATTGACACGAGAATGAACGTTCACTATCAAGCCCCGGCAGCGTCGGAGTTCAGGCCATGAGCGTGATTGTCGGTGAACGGGCGTCTCTCTCTCCCGCGATCGGTCTCGGCGTCGAACATCGCTCCGCGGCGGCGCAGGAAGGCTTCGGCCCGCTTCGTCTCGTCCGCGCGGTCTGCACCCCGGCCAACCTGCTCGTCTGCGCCGTCGTGGCCCTCGGCTGGTTCGCGCTGATCGGCTGGACCGGCGCCGGCCCGGACGGCTGGCAGGCTCGTCTCTGCGCCGATCTCGATGTCCAGCCGCGGGCCTGCGCCTCCGTGCGGCTCACCGGCGAGCCGGATCGCACCGCGTCCATCGGCTTCGTAGGATCTTCGTCATGAGTGCAGCGGCCGGCGCCGTCATCGACGCCCGCAACGGACAGGCGGTGCGGCGCGAGCACATTCTGGATGCTGCCGAAGCCTGTTTCGTCCGCAACGGATTCCACCGCACGACGATGCAGGATCTCGCCCGCGAGGCTTCCATGAGCCCGGGCAACATCTACCGCTACTTCGATTCCAAGGAGGCGGTCGTCCTCGGTCTGGCCGAGCGCGACCGCGAGCGCGGCGCCGTCCTCGTCGAGGCGATGGAGCGGGCCGGCGACAAGCGGGCGGTCCTCATGGGCGTGCTCGCCCGCTTCTTCCACGACATCACCCGCGAGGCGGCGATCCTGCGCCTCGACGTCTGGGCGGAATCGACCCGCAATCCCGATATCGGGGCGATGGTGGAGCGCGGCGACGAGGAGGGCCGGACCTGGCTCATCGCGATGTTCGACGCGATCAAGACCTCGCCGGACTGCGACCCGGCCGCCCTGTTCGATGCCGTGGCACCGCTGATGAAGGGGATGATCGTGAGCCGGGCCCTGAACGCCGATTACGACGCCGGCCCGGCCGTGGCGCAGCTCCAGGCCGCGATCGATGCCGGCCTGTCCGGCACGCTTCCCCTGGCCCCGCTCGACCAGGAGACCGGCCGATGAGAGCCGTACGCACCCTCGCCCTCCCTGCCTTCCTGCTCGCCGCGACGGGATTCGTTCCGGCTCGGGCCGAGACCGCGTCACCCCCGGCGAAGACCGCCCCGGCGCCCGCCGTCAGCGTGGTCGAGGCCGAGCGGCGCGAGATCGTCGAGAGCGTCGTCGTCACCGGCACGCTGGTGCCGCGCGACGAGATCCTCGTCACCCCCGAGATCGACGGCTACCGCCTCGTCGAGCTACTGACCGAGGAGGGCATGCGAGTCGAGAAGGGGCAGGTGCTCGCGCGCCTCAACCGCGACCTGATCGACCGGCAGCTCGCCCAGCAGAACGCGCTGATCGACAAGGCCTCGGCCGCCGTGCCGCAGGCCCAGAGCAACATCGAGCAGGCGGAGGCCGCCGAACTCGAAGCGCGCCTCGCCTACGACCGCGCCAAGCAGCTGATCCAGACCGGCAACACCACCGCCGTGATCATGGAGGGCCGCACCGCCGCCCTGCGGCAGGCGGAGGGCAAGCTGGCCTTCGCCCGCAACGGACTCGCCATGGCGCGCGCCGAGCTGGCGCAGGCCAGGGCCGTGCGCGACGAACTCGAACTGCGGCTCGCCCGCACCGAGATCCGCGCGCCGGAAGCCGGCATCGTCAGCCGCCGCACGGCGCGGGTCGGCATGGCGACGTCCTCGTCGGCCGAGCCGCTGTTCCGGCTGATCGCCCGCGGCGAGATCGAGCTGGAGGCGGAGGTCATCGAGACCAAGCTGCCGCTGCTGCGCGAGGGCGCCCCGGCCTTCATCGAGATCGGCGAGGGCGAGCGCGTCGCGGGCAGCGTCCGCGCGGTCTATCCGGAGGTCGACAAGGCGAGCCGGCTCGGCAAGGTCCGGGTGCGCCTCGATCCCGATCCGCGCCTGCGCATCGGCACCTTCGCCCGCGGCGCGGTCGAACTCGCCCGCACCCGCGGCGTCACCGTGCCCCAGGCCTCCGTCCTCTACGGCGGCGGCAAGCGCAGCTCCGTGCTGGTCGTGGCGGACGACAAGGTCGAGGCCCGCGAGGTCCGCACCGGCCTGTCCGACGACGACGACATCGAGATCCGCTCCGGCCTGTCGGAGGGCGAGCGGGTCGTGGCTCGCGCCGGCAGCTTCCTCCGCGACGGCGACCGCGTCCGGCCCGTGGCGCTCGCCCGCCAGGGCCGGAATCCGGCCGCGATCTCGTCCGCGCCCTCGCCGGGGGCCACCGCCGACGCCGCGCTGCGCTGAGGCGGTCTCCGCCTCCGCCCCATCGAATTGCTTCTCTGACGGGTTGCCCCGATGCGCCTGAACATCTCCGCCTGGGCGATCCGGAATCCGATCGCGCCCCTCGTCCTGTTCCTCGTGCTTGTGGTGCTCGGCCTCGTCAGCTTCCGGGGGCTCGCGGTCACCCGCATGCCGAACGTGGACGTGCCGATCGTCTCGGTCACGATCACCCAGGGCGGTGCCGCCCCGTCCGAGTTGCAGACCCAGGTCACGAAATGGGTCGAGGACTCGATCGCGGGCGTGCGCGGCGTCAAGCACATCACCTCGGCGATCACCGAAGGGTCCTCTGTCACCACCGTCGAGTTCCGGCTCGAGGTGAATACCGACCGGGCCGTCAACGACGTGAAGGATGCGGTCTCGAAGATCCGCATCAACCTGCCCCGCACCATCGACGAGCCGATCATCCAGCGCGTCGAGATCACCGGCCTGCCGATCCTTATCTACGGGGTGAAGTCGCCGGCCATGACGCCCGCCGACCTGTCCTGGTTCGTCGAGGACAAGGTCGCCCGTACCCTCCAGGGGGTGAAGGGCGTCGGCGGCGTCGAGCGCGTCGGCGGCGTCGCCCGCGAGATCCGCATCACGCCGCTGCCCGACCGGCTGCTCGCCCTCGGCATCACCGCCGCGGACGTGAACCGGCAGGTGCGCGTCACCTCCGCCGACCTGGCGGGCGGGCGCGGCGAGGTCGGCGGACGCGAGCAGTCGATCCGGACGCTCGCCGCCTCACGCACCATCCGCGATTTGAAGGCCACCTCCATCGTCCTGCCCGGCGGCCGCAAGGTGCGGCTCGACGACCTCGCCACGGTCGAGGATTCGATCGAGGAGCCGCGCACCTTCGCCCGCTTCAACGGCGAGTCGGTGGTCGCCTTCTCCGTCTCCCGCGGTTCGGGCGCGAGCGACGCCGAGGTCGCCGCCGGCGTCGAGAAGAAGATCGCCGAGTTCGCCGAGAGCTATCCCGACATCCAATTCCAAGAGATCGATTCCTCGGTCGCGGCGACCCGGGGCAGCTACGCCTCGGCGATGCACACCCTGATGGAGGGCGCGGCGCTCGCCGTCATCGTCGTGTTCCTGTTCCTGCGGGACTGGCGCGCCACCCTGATCGCCGCCGTGGCGCTCCCGCTCTCGGTCTTCCCGACCTTCTGGGCGATGGATGCTCTGGGCTTCACCCTCAACGGCATCAGCCTGCTCGCGATCACGCTGGTGACCGGCATCCTCGTGGACGACGCCATCGTCGAGATCGAGAACGTCGTGCGCCACATGCGGCTCGGCAAATCGCCCTATCGCGCCTCGATCGAGGGCGCCGACGAGATCGGGCTCGCGGTCATCGCCATCACCGCGACCCTGATCGCGGTCTTCGCCCCGGTCTCGTTCATGGGCGGCATCGCCGGGCGCTACTTCATCCAGTTCGGCCTCACCATCGCCGTCTCCGTCTTCATGTCGCTGCTGGTTGCGCGCCTGATCACGCCGCTGCTCGCCGCCTACTTCCTGCGCGACCACGGCCACGCGGAGGAGCGCGAAGGCCCCGTGATGCGCGCCTATACCCGCCTCGTCGGCTGGTCGGTGCGCCACAAATGGATCACCCTGGTGGCGGGGCTCGCGCTGTTCGCCGGCTCGATCGTCTCGACCAAGCTCCTGCCCTCCGGCTTCATCCCGAAGCAGGACAACGCCCGCACCCTGTTCATGATCGAGCTGGCGCCGGGCGCCCGGCTTCCCGACACGATCGCCGTCGCCGACCGCGTGGTCGAGCGCATCCGCGCCCTGCCCGAAGTCACCTCGGTCTTCGTCGATGGCGGCCGGCAGGCCGGCGGCAAGAAGGAGACGCGGCTCGCCACGCTGATCGTGAACCTGAGCCCGAAATCCGAGCGCGCGAAGCGGCAATGGACCATCGAGTCCGAGATCGCGGCGCTTCTGGCGGAGGAACCCGACATCCGTTCCTGGACCCTGCGCGAGAGCGGCCAGCGCGACCTCGCCCTCGTCGTCAGCGGCCCCGACGTCGACGTCGTGACGGAGGTCGCCGCGCGGCTCCAGCGCGACATGGCGGCGATCCCGCACCTCGTCTCGGTGATGTCCACCGCGCCCCTGAATCGCACCGAGGTGCGCATCCGCCCGAAGGAGGGCGCGGCGGCCGATCTCGGGGTCTCGACCGACGTCATCGCCGAGACCGTGCGGGTCGGCACCATCGGCGACATCGGCATCAACCTCGCCAAGTTCAACGCCAAGGACCGGCAGGTGCCGATCCGGGTGCAGCTCCCCGAGAGCGCCCGCGGCGCGGTCGCGCGGCTGGAGAATCTGAAGGTGCCGGCCAAGAACGGCACGGCGGTGCCGCTCGCGGCGGTGGCCGACATCGAGCTCGACCAGGGCCCCGGCGCCATCGAGCGCTACGACCGCGCCGTGCGCGTGGCGGTGGAAGCCAACATGGAGGGCTCGGACGCGCTGGGCTCGCTGATCGAGCAGGCGCTCGCCACCCCGACGGCCAAAAACCTGCCGCCCGGCGTGACCATCAAGCAGACCGGCGACGCCGAGATCATGCAGGAGGTCTTTTCCGGCTTCCTCCTGGCGATGGGCGCCGGGATCATGATGGTCTACGCGGTGCTGGTGCTGCTGTTCGGCTCGTTCCTGCAGCCGCTGACCATCCTGTTCTCGCTGCCGCTCTCCATCGGCGGCGCCATCCTCGGCCTCCTGATCTGCCACATGCCGATCTCGATGCCGGTGGTCATCGGCATCCTGATGCTGATGGGGCTCGTGACGAAGAACGCGATCATGCTCGTGGACTTCGCCGTCGAGGAGATGCGCTCCGGCGTCGATCGCGTCACGGCGATCGTCGATGCCGGCCGCAAGCGGGCGCGGCCGATCGTGATGACCACAATCGCCATGGCTGCCGGCATGGTGCCCTCGGCCCTGGCGCTCGGCATCGGCGGCGAGTTCCGCGCGCCGATGGCGGTGGCGGTGATCGCCGGCCTGATCGTCTCGACCCTGCTGTCGCTGGTCTTCGTCCCCGCGGTGTTCCTGCTGATGGACAGCCTCGGCACCGGCCTCGGACGCCTGCTCGGCCGCTTCGTCGGCCCGCGGGACGAGCCGGAAGACAGTCCGATTCCGGCCGCCGCGACGCACCGCTAGCGCGGCGGCCCGATCCTCACTGCGCCTCGCTCGTCAAGCGTCCCGCCATCGCGCCGCTTGCCAGAGCGCGCGGTACGCCGGCCGGCCCGTGCACCGCCCCCTCGCACGGGCCGGCCGGTTGTCGTCCGAGACGATCTGAGATCGATTGCTTCGTTCAGAGCTTGGCTCGTCCCCTCCCCGTAAGGGGAGAGAGGCGACGGCGGCCGAGCAGATCGACCGGAATGCTGCGGGAGCCGTCCTACCGCGGCCGGTCGAGCAGCCCTGAGACCACGCGGGCGGTGTAGTCCACCATCGGCACGATGCGGGAATAGTTGAGCCGCGTCGGACCGATCACCCCGACGACGCCGACGATCTTCTGCGCCCCGTCGCGGAAGGGCGCGGCGATCATCGAAGAGCCGGAGAGCGAGAACAGCTTGTTCTCCGAGCCTATGAAGATGCGCACGCCGTCGCCCTGCTCGGCCCGCGCCAGAAGCTCGATCACGTCCTTCTGCGTCTCGAGATCGTTGAACAGCAGGCGGATGCGCTCCAGATCCTCGGCCGCGCGCAGGTCGTCGAGCAGGTTGGCCTGGCCCCGCACGATGAGCTGGCGCGCCTCTGAGGAGCCGACCGAGGTCGCGAGCCCGGCATCGACCAGCCGCTCGGTCAGCGCGTCGAGCTCCCGCTTCATCGCCGTGCGGCCGGCCTCGATGTCGGCGCGCAGGGCATCCAGGGTGCGGCCGCGCAGGCGGGCGTTGAGGAAGTTCGACGCCTCCTGCAGCGCCCCGGCCGGCAAGCCCGGCGGCAGATCGACCAGCCGGTTCTCCACCGTGCCGTCGATCGAGACCAGAACCACGAGGGCGCGGTCGGCGTCGAGGCGCACGAACTCGACATGCTTGAGCCCGGCATCGACCTTGGTGGTCAGCACCACGCCCGCCCCGCGCGAGATCCCCGACAGCAGCGAGGACGCCTCGGCCAGCGCCGAATCGAAGGTGTGGCGCGAGGCCGCCGCCTGCATCTGCGCCTCGATCCGCGCCTTCTCGGCGAGGTCGACGTCGCCGATCTCCATCATCGCATCGACGAAGAAGCGCAGGCCCAGCTCCGTCGGCAGGCGCCCGGCGGAGGTATGCGGCGCGAAGATGAGCCCGGAATGCTCCAGATCCGCCATGACGTTACGGATCGAGGCCGGGGACAGGCTCATCGGCAGGATGCGCGCGAGGTTGCGCGACCCCACCGGTTCGCCGGTGGTGACGTAGCTCTCGACGATCTGGCGGAAGATTTCGCGGGCGCGCTCGTTGAGGGCGGAGAGCGCCTGGGGCTGCGGAGTCACGGGAGGCTGAACGGTCTCGACCAAGGCAACGGGAACCTGACGGTTGATTGTGAGCGCTCGGGGGCCGGCGATCAATCCTCGTGCGTCACGACGCGGCGGATGAGGAGGCGCCCGCTGCGCTCCCTCGGCAAACTTAACCGCAGAAGGGATCGTTCGGTGCCCTCAGGCCGTTTGAGGGAGGGGCGCGCGCTGTCGCGTGCGACCCCGCCGACCCGTCATACAAGCGAAATGGAGCCCCGACAGTGCTTACAGGCGCACGAAAGACCATGGTCAAGGCCGCCGCCCTGGCGATCGCGGTGACCGGCCTCGGGTTCGCCTCGGCACCCCATGCCGCACAGGCCGCTCCGCTCCCGATCCCGACCGAGGCGACCGCGCCGGCGGGCGAAGCGATCGAGCAGGTCCAGTACCGGCCGCATCGCCACTACCGCCGGCATTTCCACCATCGCCGCCACTGGCACCGGCACCACGGCTTCCACGGGCCGCGCCATCACCATCACCGCCACCACGGGCGTCATCACCGCCGCTGGTGATCGGCTGGAAGGCCATTCGAGAGGCCGCCGTCGCGAGACGGCGGCCTCTTTCGTTTCGGACCGGGGCGGTTGCCGCGGGCGGCGGCAGCGCCTAAGAGCGCGGGCTTCGAATCCCGACACGGAGCTTGACCCCATGCGTCCCTCGAAGCGCGCGGCGGACGCGCTGCGCGACGTCACGCTGGAGCGGGCGGTCGCCCGCTACGCGGAAGGCTCCTGCCTCGTCACCTTCGGCAACACCCGCGTGCTCTGCACCGCTTCCCTGGAAGAGCGCGGCCCGCCCTGGCTGCGCGGCTCCGGCAAGGGCTGGGTGACGGCGGAATACGCCATGCTGCCCCGCGCCACCCACGAGCGCACCCGCCGCGAGGTCAATTCCGGCAAGCCGTCGGGCCGCACCCAGGAGATCCAGCGGCTGATCGGCCGCTCCTTGCGTGCCGTCACCAACCTGCCGGCCCTGGGCGAGCGCCAGATCACGGTCGATTGCGACGTGATCCAGGCCGACGGCGGCACCCGCACCGCCTCGATCACCGGCGCCTGGGTGGCGTTGCACGATTGCTTCGCATGGATGCGCTCCCGCTCGATCATCTCGGTCGATCCGCTGAAGGATCACGTCGCGGCGGTCTCCTGCGGCATCTACAAGGGCCAGCCGGTGCTCGACCTCGACTATGCCGAGGATTCGGCCGCCGAGACCGACGCCAACTTCGTCGTCACCGGCAAGGGCGGCATCGTCGAGGTGCAGGGCACCGCCGAGATGGAGCCGTTCACCGACGAGCAATTCCTCGAATTGCTGCGGCTCGCCAAGGGCGGCGTCGCGCAGCTCGTCGAGCTGCAGCGGAAGGCCATCGCGTGAGCGCGCACCGCATCCTCTCCGGCCGGGTCGTCATCGCGACCCACAATGCCGGCAAGCTCGTCGAGATGCGCGAGCTGCTGGCGCCCTTCGGCGTCGAGGCGGTCTCGGCCGACGAACTCGGCCTGCCCGAGCCCGACGAGACCGGCACGATGTTTTCCGAGAACGCGGCAATCAAGGCGCACGCCGCCGCGAAGGCGTCCGGCCTGCCGGCCTTCGCCGACGATTCCGGCCTCTGCGTCGATGCGCTCGACGGTGCGCCGGGTCTGTTCTCCGCCCGCTGGGCCGGCCCGAACAAGGACTTTTCCGGCGCCATGGCCCGGATCGCCGACGAGCTCGACCGGCGCGGCGCCACGGACCGGCGCGCCCATTTCGTCTCGGCCCTCGTCCTCGCCTGGCCCGACGGGCACACCGAGCTGTTCGAGGGCCGCGTCTTCGGCGACCTCGTCGAGCCGCGCGGCAGCCTCGGCTTCGGCTACGATCCGATGTTCCGCCCCGAGGGCATGGACCGAACCTTCGGCGAGATTTCGTCGGAGGAGAAGCACGGGGTCGATTGGCAGAGCGGAAACGCCCTCTCGCACCGGGCGCGGGCCTTCGTCCTGCTGGCGCGAGCCTGCCTGCGGCGGCCGGGCTGAGGGTTCGCACGCGCTCCGGCGTGTTTATATCCGGCTGACAGCTCGGAAGACGCACCGGCCGCATGCCTTCGATCCCACCCGCCCCCTCCTCCTGAGGTGCCCACGTCAGCGGGCCTCGAAGGATCCTCCAGTTCCCGCACGATCCCTTGAGGATCCTTCGAGGCTTCGCAGCTGCTCCGCACCTCAGGAGGAGGGTGGTGGGTTGGACGACCGCACCGACCGAGCGGCTCGATGACACAAGACAGGCCGATGCCCCCCGCGACACCGCCCGACCATCCGACCCGCGACGCGGGGTTCGGGATCTACCTGCACTGGCCGTTCTGCGCCGCGAAGTGCCCCTATTGCGACTTCAACAGCCATGTCCGCCATGCCGGCGTGGACCAGCCTCGCTTCCTCGCGGCCTTCCGCCGGGAGATCGCCCACGCCGCCAGACTCGCGCCCGGGCGCACCGTCACCAGCATTTTTCTCGGCGGCGGCACACCCTCTCTGATGGCGCCGGAGACGGTCGCCGGTCTGCTCGACGCGGTGGCCGGCGCCTGGGCAGTCGCACCCGACGCCGAGGTGACGCTGGAGGCCAACCCCACCAGCGTCGAGGCGACGCGCTTCCGCGGCTACAGGGCGGCCGGCGTGAACCGCGTTTCGCTCGGCGTCCAGGCGCTCGACGACGGCGACCTGAAGAAGCTCGGGCGGCTGCACAGCGTGGCCGAGGCGATGTCGGCGGTCCGCACCGCGGCGGCGCATTTCGAGCGCTTCTCCTTCGACCTGATCTACGCCCGGCCCGACCAGACGCCGCAAGCCTGGGCGGCGGAGCTGCGTCGGGGGATCGATCACGCCGCCGAGCACCTCTCGCTCTACCAGCTCACCATCGAGCCCGGCACGCCGTTTTTCGGCCTCGCCCAGGCCGGCCGTCTCGTGCCGCCCGACGACGACGTCTCCCGTGCCCTCTACGACGTCACGCAGGAGATCTGCGAGGCCGCGGGTCTGCCGGCCTACGAGATCTCGAACCACGCGCGGCCCGGCGCCCAATCGCGGCACAACCTGCTCTACTGGCGCTACGGCGAGTATGCCGGCATCGGCCCCGGCGCCCACGGCCGCCTCGTCCTCCCGCAGGGCCGCACCGGCACGCTCACCGAGAAGGCGCCGGAAGGCTGGCTCGCCCGAGTCGAGCGCGAGGGCCACGGCATCGTCGAGACGGAAATCCTGTCCGCCGAAGATCAGGGCGACGAGTTCCTGATGATGGGTCTGCGCCTCGCGGAGGGGATCGAGCCTGCCCGCTACGCGGCGCTGAAGGGCCGCCCGCTCGATGCCGGGCGCCTCGACGCGCTGGTGACGGACGGCCTCGTCGCGCGGCGCCCCGACGGCCGCATCGCCGCCACCGCCCGCGGCGCGCCGGTGCTGAACGCCGTGGTGGCGGAACTGGCGGGCTGATCCTCACACTGTCACGACCATCCGATCGTGCTAGGCTAACGCGAGGAGGATCGTCATGGTCGACATCTTGGATCGCGCCGTGGAGGCCCTGCGCCGGATGCCGGCAGCGGACCGGGAGAGTCTGGCGCAGGCCATTCTCACGGTGGCCGACAAAGAGACCTCCCTCGACATCGATCCCGAGCATCTTCCAGCCGTCCTGGAAGGGCTCGCACAGATCGAACGCGGCGCGTATGTCGAGGGCGAGCCGGAAGATCTCGTCGCCGCGGCCTTCCGACGCCGCGTCCCGTGAGGCTACGCCTCTCCGCGCGGGCGACGGACGATCTCGAAAGCATTGCCGCATATCTGGAATCGCGCGATCCGCAGGCTGCCCGTCACGTCGAGCAGCAGATCACGGCCGCGATCCGCAAGCTGCTCGACCATCCGAGAGCCGGACGTCTCGTGGGTCGTGGGCTGCGCCGCTTCGCGGTCCCGCGCCTGCCTTACCTGATCTATTACCGCGTCGATGACGCGGCCGATGCGCTTGGCGTCGCCACGATCCGCCATGCGGCACGCCGGCCGATCAGCCAGACGTGAGCGTCGGCGCCCGACGCCGTCTCAAATCCCCGACGGCCCGAGCACCTTCGGCGCCGGGCTCACCACGGTCGCCGCGTTGTCGCGTATCTCGTAGACCGCCAGCGTCCGCTCGCTCGTGCCTTCGGGCGAGAAGCGGAAGGTGCCGTCGAGGCCGGAGAAGCCGGCCGGGTTGGTCAGCGTCGCGTCGGCGAAGCGCTGCGAGCCGTACTGGCGCACCAGCGCGACGGTGAGCGAGACGGCGTCGTAGCCGAGCGAGGCGGTGCGCGGCGGCGTCGCCCCGAAGCGGGCCTGATAGCGCTGCGCGAAGCTGGAAAAGCCGGCCGTATCGGGCGCGGCGAAGCGGGCACCCTGGAAGGCCGGCTGCGCCGTCACGCGCGGGTCGTTCCACAGGGCGAGCCCGAGCGGACGCACGCGGGACGGCGAGAACCCGACCTTCGTCAGGGCATTGGCCACGGCCACCAGCCCGTCGGCGGTGTCGGGCACGAACAGAGCGTCGGCCTGGGCGCCGCCGCCGGCGATCACCCGGCGCAGCCGCTCGACCGCGGGGCCGGGATTGCCGGCCGGGTAGCGCTCGATGCCGACGAGCCGGGCGCCGCGCCGGGCGACCGCCTCGCGGAACTGCGCCTCGACGGCGTTGCCGTAGGTCGTCTCGGGGATCAGCGCGGCAAACGAGCGGCGCCCGCCCGACGCCGCCTCGTCGACGATGCGGTCCACCTCGGATTGCGGCAGGAAGCTGATGAGGTAGACGCCGCGGGCGGCCACCGCCGCGTCGGTCGAGAAGGCGATGACCGGCTTGCCCGCCGCGCGCGCCGCGCCCCCCGCCGCCTGGACGCTGCCGGCGAAGAGCGGACCCAGCACCATCTCGGCGCCCTCGGCGAACGCCGCCTGCGCGGCCTCCCGCGCGCCCTCGGGCGTGCCGCGGTCGTCCTTCACGAGGATCTGAAGGTTGGGCTTCTGGAAATCCTCGTAGGCGAGTTCGGCGGCGTTGCGCAGGGCCGAGCCGACCGCCGCCCCCTGCCCGCTCAGCGGCACGATCAGCGCGACCTTCACCGAGCCGGTGCCGATCACGTTGCCGGCCGCCGCGGCCGGAGCGGGCTCGGCGGCCGGAGCCGCTTGCTGAGCCTGGGGCCGGGGCGCGTCCGGGACGCCGATGCAGCCCGAAAGCCCGGCTGCGAGCCCGAGGCAGAGAAGCGCGGCCCCCGCGCGGTCCGTCCACCGTCCGCCGCGTCGCGCCATCGCGAACTCCTTGCCCCAGCGCAATCCAGGGTCACGATGCGGAGGGGCTCACGAAAAGTAAATGTGAGGCCAAGCCTTTCCCCGGTCTCCAAAGGCGCGCGGGCGTGGCATTGTCGCGGGGATGACACAGCGACTCGACAAGCGCCCCGAGGGATCGTCCCGCGGCCCCGCCACCTTCACCGCCTTCGGCCTCGCCGCCGAGGCCGAGTCCCTGGCGCCGGGGCTCTACGTGGTGGCCACCCCGATCGGAAACCTGCGCGACGTCTCGTTCCGCGCCCTGGCGACGCTCGCCGCCGCCGACGCGGTGCTCGCCGAGGACACCCGCGTCACCCGCACCCTGCTGATGCATTACGGGATCACCACGCCGCTCGTCTCCTACCACGAGCATTCCAACGAAGCCGTGCGCGAACGGATGGTGATGCGGTTGAAGGCCGGCGAGACCCTGGCGCTCGTCTCCGACGCCGGCACGCCGCTGGTCTCGGACCCCGGCTTCAAGCTGGTCCAGGCGGCGATCGCCGCCGGCATCCCGGTGACGCCGATCCCCGGCCCGTCAGCGGTGATGACTGCCATCGTCGCCGCCGGCCTGCCGACCGACCGCTTCTTCTTCGAGGGCTTCCTGCCGCAGAAATCCGGGGCGCGGCGCAACCGGCTGGAGGCGCTCGCCGGCATTCCCGGCACGCTGGTGGTGTTCGAGTCGCCCCACCGCCTCCCCGAGATGCTGGCGGATGCCGCCGCGACCCTCGGGCCCGAGCGGCCGGCAGCGGTGGCGCGCGAACTGACCAAACTCTACGAGACGATCCGCCGCGACAGCCTCGGCGGCCTGGCCGAAGCCTTCGCCGAGGAAGGGCCGCCCAAGGGCGAGGTGGTGGTGGTGATCGGCGCCGCGCCCGAGGACGCCGTCGCGCGGGAGGCCGATACCGGGCTCGATGCGCGGATCGAGGCGGCTTTGGCCCGCCACTCGATCAAGGACGCGGCGGCGCTCGTCGCCGACGAGACCGGACAGCCCAAGCGCGTCGTCTACGCCCGCGCGCTGGCGCTCGCCCGCCGGGCGGATGATGAGACCTCCGCCTGATCCGGACGCGCGCCGCCGCGCCACCCATGGACGGGGCCTCTCGGCCGAGGCTTTGGCGCTGCTGGCCCTGATGCTGAAGGGTTACCGGCCGCTCGCCCGGCGCTTCGTCGCCTCGGGCGGCGAGATCGACCTGATCGTCCGGCGCGGACGCACGATCGCCTTCGTCGAGGTCAAGGCCCGCACGACGCTGGACGCCGCCGCGCTGGCGATCGACGCCCGCAAGCGCGCGCGGCTGTCGCGGGCGGCGCGGGCATGGCTCGCGCGCCACCCGCACCCGGCGGACGCGATCCTGCGGGCGGATGCCGTGTTCGTGGCGCCGCGCCGCTGGCCGCGCCACCTGCCACATGCGTTCGAGATCGAGGGTTTGTGAGGAGTCAGCCCTCGGCGCCGGCGATGGCCGCGGCGAGGGTGCGCTTGAGGTCGGCCTGGCTGAACGGCTTCTGCACCACCGGCCGGTCGCGGAACGGTTCGCGGATGCCCGCGCCGCCGTAGCCGGTCGAGAAGACGATCGGCAGGTTGCGCTCGGCGATCGCCTCGGCCACCGGATAGATCGGCTCACCCGCCACGTTCACGTCGAGGATGGCGACCGTGTAATCCTCGTTGCGGGCCATCTCCAGGGCGGTGGCGAGCCGGGCGGCCGGCCCGACGATCTCGCAGCCGAAATCGAGCAGCATATCCTCGAGAAGCATCGAGATCGCCGCCTCGTCCTCGACGACCAGCACCCGTGCGCCGGACAGACGATCCTCGTTCGAATCCACACTCACGCCGGGTCGTCTTCCCTATCGATCCGTTCCCGATCCGGAACGCTGTCTCTGGCAGACCGGTTGCGCTCTGCATGCTCCGGAGAAGGCCCGCATTACACCTCGAAAGCGGATGCCCCACCCGGAAAACGCTGCCCGGCAACCCGAGCCGTCGCCCGTAAAGCTGAGCGTGTCAAGCGCCGGAAAGCCGTTGCCGTGCTATGCTGTTCGACGCGATGTTATTCCGTGAAACATTTATGTCGCATTGTCGCAACCGGGCGACATCGGCGCGCGGGCACGACCTCGGGTCAGCCGTCGGGCGCCGGACTGTTCTGGCTGGTTTCGCCGCCGCGCTGCTTCCCGAAAGCGGTCAGTCTGCGCCTGCGCGTCCCATCCAGATCGGATCGAAAAGCGACACGGAAGGCGCGCTGCTTGGAAACCTGATTTCCGCCGTCCTGGAGGCGCTCGGCCTCCCCGTGGAGCGCCGACTCGGGCTCGGGCCGACGCTGATCGTCCGCTCGGCGCTGCTCGCCGGAGAGATCGACCTGTATCCCGAATATACCGGCAACGTCGCCTTCTTCTCGGGCACCGAGACCGACCCTGTCTGGAAGACCGCGGAAAGCGCCTACGATCGTGCGCGGCGGCTCGACGCCGCGCGAGGACTGGTGTGGCTCGGGCGGGCTCCGGCCAACAACACCTGGCTGATCGCCGTGCGGGGCGACCTCGCCCGCGAGCGGGGGCTCGCCACGATGGTGGATTTCGCCGGCGCCGTGCGCGACGACCGCATCCGGCTCGCGGCCTCGACGGAGTTCGTGGAGAGCCCTGCCGCCCTTCCCTCCTTCGAGGCCGCCTACGGATTCACCCTGCCGCTCTCGCGCATCATCAGCCTGCCGGGCGGCGATACGGCGGTGACCGCGCGCGCCGCGGCGGAGGGCATCAGCGGCGTCAATGCCGGCATGGTCTACGGCACCGACGGCGCGCTGGCCACCCTCGACCTCGCCGTGATGAGCGACCCGAAGGCGGCGCAGATCGTCTACGAGCCGGCGCCCGTGATCCGCGCCGAGACGCTTGAACGCCACCCGCAGATCCGCGCCGCCCTCGATCGCGTCTTCGCACGCCTCGATGCCGACACCCTGCGGAGGCTCAATGCCGCGATCACGGTGGAGGGGCGCACCGCCGCCGCGGTGGCGAACGAATGGCTCGCCGCGCAGGCAAGCCGCCCGTGATCCGACGCCTTCCCGTCAGCCTCCTCGCCGCGGCCCTCGTCCCGGCGGCCCTGCTGCTGCCCCTGCTGCATCTCGCGCCGAACCGGCTCGTGACCGGTGCCCCGGTGATGGCGACCGACGCGCTCGGCATCTGGCTCTGGCCGGTGATGGCACTCGCCTCGCTCGGCGGTCTTCTTCTAGCCGCGGGCGGCGGGAGGGCGGTCGCCGGCCTTGCCGGGCTCGCCTGCCTCGGCGCCCTCGCGCTGCTGCTGGCCGGGCTCGGGGCCGGCGCCGCCGAATTGATCGCCGGTACGCCGCCCGCGACACGGGCGCGGCTCGCCTCCGGCGCCTGGGCCGGCGTGGTCGTGCTGGTCGGCATGCTCGCGCTTGCCGCGCGCCGCGCCCGCCTGCCCGGCGGCGGCGTCGCGTCCGCTGCCGCCGTGGCGGGATTGCTCGCCTGCCTCTGGTTCGCCGGCCGCCTCGACGCGCTCTCGCTCGCCGTGGAGCTGCGCGCCCGATCCCAGACGCTGGGCGCTGCCATCGGCGCTCATCTCGTCCTGTCCCTCGGCGCCCTGGCCCTCGCCGCCGGCCTCACCGCGGGCCTCGCCCTCTGGCGTCGCGGGCGCGGCGCGGTCGAACTCGCGGTGAGCGGGGTGCAGGTCGTGCCGGCGGTCGCCCTGCTCGGCGGTCTGGTCGCCGCACTCTCCGCGCTCCTCGCCGCCGCCCCGACCCTGCGCGGCTATGGCCTCTCCGCGCTCGGCGGCCTCCCCGCCCTGATCGGCATCGCCGCCTACCTGCTGCTACCGCTCTGGCGTGGCCAGCAGGCGGCGCGACGCGCCGCGAGCACCGGCCATCTCGACGCTGGGCGCGCGCTCGGGCTCACGGACCGCCAGATCCTGGCGAGGATCCGCCTGCCGCTCGGCGCCCCGCTCCTCGTCGGCGGACTTCGGGTCGCTGCGGTCCAGGCGCTCGGCCTCGCGACGCTCGGCGCGCTGGTCGGGGCCGGCGGCCTCGGCACCCTCGTCTTCGACGGCATGGCCCAGTTCGCGCCGGATCTGATCCTGCTCGGTGCCCTGCCGATCATCCTGCTCTCCCTCGCCACCGAGGCGGCGCTCGGGGGCCTGGAGGCGGCGTTGCGCCGACGGTGGCCGCGATGAGACGCCTCTCGCCCGCCCTCGGACCGCTGTTCCTCGGCCTCGCGCTCGCCGCCGCGAGCCATCCGACCGTCGCCGCCGCCCTCGTCGGCGGGGGCGCGAGCCGCCCCCTCGCGCTCGCTCGCCTGGCCGAGCTGGCCTTGAACCACCTTGCCCTCGCCGCGAGCGGGCTGGCCCTCGTCGCCGGCCTCGGTGTCGGGCTCGGCCTGATCGCCACGCGGGCGCGCTTCGCGTCGTTTCGCGGAAGCATCGACACGCTCGCCGCCGTCGCCCAGGCGGTGCCGCCGGTGGTCGTGGTGGCCCTGGCCCTGCCGGTCCTCGGCTTCGGCGGACCGCCGACGCTGCTGGCGCTCATCGCCTACGGGATCATGCCGACCCTGCGCGGCACGGTCGGCGCCCTCGATGCCGTCTCCGCCGAGGCCCGGGAATCGGCGCTGGCCGTCGGCCTCACCCCCTCGCAGATCCTCGCCTACGTCGAACTCCCGCTCGCCGCGCCCGGTCTCGTCGATACGCTGCGGACGGCCCTGGTCCTCGCGGTCTCCGTCACCGCGGTCGGGGCGCTCGCCGGGGCCTCGACCCTCGGGACGCCGATCGTCGCCGGGCTCCAGAACCAGAATTTCGCGGCGATGCTTCAGGGCGCGCTGGCGACCGCGGCCCTGGCCTTTCTGGGCGACGGCTTGCTGCTCGCGGTCGGCGCATGGGTTCAACCCCGCCGGCGGACCCGACTCTGATCCGCGCTACTTCTCCAGGAACTCGACCTTCGCGCCCTTCGTCGTGTGGCTCGCGAGGTCGCGCGCGTCCCAGTTCGTCAGGCGGATGCAGCCGTGGGACTCGGTCTTGCCGACTTTTTCCGGGTCCGGCGTCCCGTGGATGCCGTAGGAGGGGATCGAGAGGTCGATCCAGACCGTGCCGACGGGATTGTTCGGCCCCGGATGGATCGAGAACTTCTTGTTCGTCTTCACGCCCTTGAACTGATATTTCGGGTTGTAGGTGTACCAGGGATCGAAGGCGACGGCCTTCACCTTCGCCGAACCGTCCGGCGCCGGCTTCTCGTCGCTGCCGATCGAGGCGGGGTAGTCGGCCGTCAGCGTCCCGTCCTCCGCGTAGGCGCGCACCCGCTTCGTTCGCTTGTCGACCTCGATGCGGCCGACCTTGGGCGCCACCGGCGCGCCCTCGACCTTCCCCTCCCCGAGCGGGGGCACCGCCGCCACGACCAGCGTGCCGCCCGCCTTGTCGAGGGGCACGTCGGAGTTGAGGGCGGAGAGCAGGTCGCGCTGCATGTGGAAGCGCTCCGCCAGCATCTCGCGGGTGTTGGTGTAGCGCATGGGCCCGACCTCGGCCTGCTCCTCCATCTTGCTCGGCATCCGCTCGACGAAGGGGCCTTTCACGTCCTCCTCGGTGATCGTGTACTGCGTCACGACCGGATCCTTGCTGGTAGCCTGGAGCCGGTCGAACAGCTCGCGGGTGAGGCGATCTTCGGCGGGGAGCCCTTGCGCCGCGGCGAAGGCCCTCAGCGCGCCGCGCAGGTTCTCGCCGTCGCGCCCGTCGATGGCGCCGGGGGAGAAGCGCGCCCGGTCGAGCAGCACCTGCACCTTCACCAGAAGCGGGTCGGGCTTCTTGTCGGCGCCTTTCTTCGGCTTCTTCGCCGCCTTGGATGCCCCGTCCTGCGGTTCCCGGAACGCCGCGTTCTCGATGGCCTCGCGGGTCAGGTCGGGCGCCCCGGATCCGGCGGCCTGCGCGGCCGCCGACCACACCCCGAGCGCCGCCAGCGCTCCCCGCATCCACGCCCGTCCCATCGCCTGCCAGCGCTCCTCACCTCACGACGAGTAGGAAGCGATGGCCAAGCGCAACCGTTCCCGCGGCGAATGGCGCGCCGTCGTGCGTCCCCGGCTCGAGGCGGCCGCCTACTGGCAGAGACGGTGGCCGGCGTTGCGCTCGCGCAGGTCGAGATGCAGGTGGTTGGCATGGGCCGCGTCGCTGCCGGGCCCCAGCACCGTGCGGAAGAAGCCGCAGGCGCCGGCCCGCACCGAGGCCAGGAAGGCCGCCTCCGGCGTGCCCCCCGGCGCCGCCGTCACCTTGAGGCTCGCGCGCTTCTCGAAGCCGTAGCTCATCACGTCGATGGCGTTGGCGAAGCTGTGCTCGCTGAGCTTGGCATCCGTGTCGTGGTTCTGCCCGCGGCAGACATAGGTGCCGCCGAGCGCGAGACTCTTGAGGGAGTCGCCGAGCTGCTCCCGCGCCGCGACCTGCACCTCCGTCGTCCAGCGCGCCAGCGCCTCCGCCGCCCGGCAGTTCAGGGTGGCCGCCGGCTCCAGCGCCACGCCGTCGGCGAGCGCGGTGATGCTCAGCGGGCGCGGCGCGCTGCACTGGCCGTTGCCGAGAGGCGGCAGCGCCTCGAAGCGGGCGCCGAGCCGTTCCAGCCGGCGCAGGCAGGCGGTGTCGTCGGGCGCCGACACCTTGAGGGCGAGCGCCGCCTCGCCCGACAGCTCCGGCGGACGCTCCGGCGGTAGCGGCGCCTCCGGAAGGGCGGCAGGCCCGTCCTTCGAAGGCTCCTTCGCGTCCTTAGAGGGCGGCTCGTCGGTCTTCCGTGCGGCGTCCTTGCCAGCATCCTTGCCGGCACCGGTGGCGAGCTCGGCCGGCCGCTCCGGCGGCAGCGGCGTGACCTGCGGCGCCGGCGGGACGATGTCGTCCGGGCGCGCGGGCGGCTGGGGCGGGGGCAGCGGCACCGTCGCGGGCGGCGGCTTGGCCGGATCGGACCATGCCGTGCCGGCGGGCAGGACAAGCCCCGCGGCGAGGAGGCAGGCGACGGTGAAAGGCTTCATGCCGCGTATGTCCCGCTCATCCGGCCGCGCGCCGACTTCCTCTCATCCGTCGCCCGGCCGCGCCCGGCAAGGACGCGGCGGCCACGGCCCGCGAAATCGTGCCGGAGCGCGGCATCGGGAGCTGGGCCTTTGCGCCGCTCGACCCACAAACCTATGTTCAGCGCTTCGCTGCACGACGTTTCCCGAAGGTTTTGTCCATGACCGCCGACACCGCACGCGACCTGACCGAGGGCACCGAGCCCGGCAGCGCCACCGCGGCAGCGAACCCGTTCGACGCATCGGACTGGGCCACGCCCTTCGGCCTGCCGGATTTCGAGGCGATCCGGCCGGAGCACTACGTGCCGGCCTTCGCGCACGCGCTGAAGGCGCACGAGGCCGAGATCGCTGCGATCGCCGGGAACGAGGCGGCCCCGACCTTCGCCAACACGGTGGCGGCGATGGAGCGCGCGGGCGCGGCGCTCGACCGGGTGGCCAACGTGTTCTTCAACCTGACCGGCAGCAACACCAGCCCCGAACTGCAGGCGATCGAGCGGGCGGTCGCGCCGCAGCTCGCGCGGCATTCGAGCGCCATCACCCTCAACCCCGAGCTCTGGGCCCGCCTCTCGGCCATCGATGCCGATGCGGAAGCGTTGGGCGCGGAGGAGCGGCGGGTGCTCGACCGCTACCGCGTACGCTTCCAGCGGTCGGGCGCCGGCCTCGCACCGGAGGCCAAGGCGCGCATCGCCGAGATCGCGATCCGCCTCGCCGAACTCGGCACGCAATTCGGCCAGAACGTGCTCGCCGACGAGCGCGACTTCGTCCTGCCGCTCGATGGCGAGGACGACCTCGCCGGCTTGCCGCCCTTCCTGCGCGATGCCGCCGCGGAAGCCGCGGGGGAGCGGGGCGGCCAGCACAGCCACGTCATCACCCTGTCGCGCTCGCTGATCGAGCCCTTCCTCGTCTTCTCCATGCGCCGCGACCTGCGTGCGCTGGCCTACGCGGCCTGGACCCGGCGCGGCGAGAACGGCGGCGCCACCGACAACCGCGCGATCATCGCCGAGATCGTGCGGTTGCGCGCCGAGCGGGCGCGGCTGCTCGGCTTCGACAGCTTCGCCCACCTCAAGCTCGACGACACCATGGCCGGCTCGCCCGACGCGGCGATGGAGCTCCTGCGCAATGTCTGGAAGCCAGCGCTCCAGCGCGCCGCGGAGGAGCGCGAAGGGCTGCAGGCCCTGGTGCGGGCGGAGGGACACGACTTCGCCCTCGAAGCGCATGACTGGCGCCACTATTCCGAGAAGCTGCGGCGCGCCGAGCACGACCTCGACGAAACCGAGATCAAGCCGTACCTGCCGCTGGAGGGCATGATCCGGGCGGCCTTCGACACCGCGTCGAAGCTGTTCGGCCTGACCTTCGAGGAAGTGCGGGACGTGCCGCGCTATCATCCGGACGTGCGCACCTGGCTCGTCCGCAACGCCGACGGCTCGGAGGTCGGCCTGTTCCTCGGCGACTATTTCGCCCGCCCCTCGAAGCGCTCCGGTGCCTGGATGAGTGCCTTCCGCTCGCAGGAGCGGCTGAACGGCGACATCAAGCCGATCATCGTCAACGTGATGAACTTCGCCCGCGCGCCGCGTGGGGAGCCGACGCTCCTCTCCTTCGACGACGCCCGCACGCTGTTCCACGAATTCGGCCACGGCCTGCACGGGCTGTTGTCCGACGTGACCTATCCGCTCCTGTCCGGCACCGCCGTCTCGCGCGACTTCGTCGAACTGCCCTCGCAGCTCTACGAGCACTGGCTGCAGCAGCCGGAGGTGCTCCGCGCCCATGCCCGCCACGTGCGGACCGGCGAGCCGATGCCCGACGCGCTGCTCGAACGCCTGCTCGCGGCGGCGACCTTCAACCAGGGCTTCGCCACCGTCGAGTACGCCGCCTCGGCCATCGTCGACATGACACTGCACCTCTCCGCGGCCGGGGAGGACGGGCTCGACGTCGTCGCCTTCGAGGCGGATGCGCTGCGCCGCATCGCCATGCCGGCGGAGATCGCGGCGCGGCACCGGGCGCCGCACTTCGCGCACATCTTCTCCGGCGACGGGTATGCGGCCGGCTACTACAGCTATCTCTGGTCCGAGGTGCTCGACGCCGACGCCTTCGACGCGTTCCGCGAGACCGGCGACATCTTCCACCCGGAGACGGCGCAGCGCCTGCGCCGGACGATCTACGGCGCGGGCAACCTGCGCGACCCGCGCGAGGCCTACACCGCGTTCCGCGGACGGCTGCCGAGCATCGCGCCGCTGCTGAAGAAGCGCGGGCTCGCGGCGTAGTACGAAAAAAAGCCCTCCCCCCCTCTGCGAGTGAGGGTGGCCCCCGAAGGGGGTCGGGTGAGGGGAGCGCCGCTTCCGGAAAGACCTGAGCCGGCCCCTC